>JBBRGP010000319.1:0-3241 GCA_038224105.1 Desulfobulbales bacterium
AAGGTGGTCGGTGAGATTGCCGCGGGCAGGGTGCAGCGGGTCGGGGAGTTGGCACCGGGGACGGCCAGGCGGATCATGACCGGCGGCTGCGTGCCGGATGGCAGCGAGCGGGTGGTCCCCTATGAGCAGTGTGTCGAGAAAGAGGGCGAGGTGGCTATTGCCGAGCACCTCCTCCAAGCCCCGGCAACCTTTATCCGCGGGGTCGGCAGTGCCATCGCCCAGGGCGAAAGGCTGGTTGCGGCCGGGGTCCGGTTGCAGGCCGAGCATCTGGAACTTTTATCGTCGGGCGGGGTCCATACGGTTGCGGTTGCCGCCCGACCGGTGGTCGGTTTTTTCTGTACCGGCAGTGAACTGAAGGTCGCCGCCGCTGGCCTGCAAAACGGCCAGAAGGTCTCCTCCAACGCCTTTTTTCTGGCGGGCATCCTCGCGGCGTTTAATGCAGTCCCCAGAGATTTTGGCATAGTGGGGGATACCTACCAGGAGCTGTCGCTGACTTTTGCCAAGGTTAAAGAGGGCGATGCGGATGTCCTTATCAGTACCGGCGGCATGGGACCGGGGAAGTATGACCTGGTCGAGAAGGCCTTTGTTGCTGCCGGGGGAAGGGTAATCTTCAATGCCCTGGCGGTTCGGCCCGGCAAGTCGATCCTCTTTGGCCGCCTGGGCCGGGCAGTATTCTTTGGCCTGCCGGGTCCGCCGTACGCCGTGCGCACCCTGTTGCATGAGCTGGTGGGACCGGCGCTTCTCGCCATGCAGGGGGCAAAGGATGCTGGGCCAAAGAGGGTGCAGGCGCATCTCCTCCACCCGGTAAAGGTAAGAGATCATACTATCCTGCAGCTGCAGGACGGCATGCTGCTCCTGGAGGGGGGGCGGTGCTCGGTGCGGCTGGCCGGGAGGCTGGAGATCGCCAATTGCCATATCCTTCTCCACCCGGGTCGTGGGCGCTATGTCGAGGGCGACTTGGTTGACGTTCACCTGGTTGGCGAGTGCTTTTCCTCCTTGTGACATCGATTCAGTAGGGTGCACTCCGTGCACCGCCCTTATTGTCCCGTGGGACAGAATTGAATTCTGTCCCCGGCTGACTAGTGTCAAAAAGAGAAAAGGGGACAGTCCCCTTTTTCACTCCTCCCGTTAAACCCTTATTCTGCAAGGATTCGCAGCTCGCCGTGCTGTTTATCTCCGAAACTCCTGGCAAATAACCTCAACATAGCTTGACAGCTATATAGCCTTATGGTTATCATAAACATGAAGTGGGAAATTGAATACACCGATGATATATGCCTTTGATCCACGAAGAACTGCTATTTTACTCATCGGGGGAAATAAGGCGGGTGACAATAACTGGTATAAAACCTTTATTCCCATAGCAGACCGACTGTTCACTGAGCACCTGGACGAACTCCAAGAAAAGGAGGAAAAATAATATGGCAAAATCATTCAATACTCTCAAAGATAAAATTTCCATAGAGCGAAGGGTTGAGATTGCCGAAAGAATTACTGAAGCCTTGGCACAAATGCCACTTGCTGAACTTCGCCAAGCCAGAAAGCTTACACAGGCGCAAATTGCCCGCTCGATGAAAATTAAACAGGCCTCGGTTTCCAAAATGGAAGGCCAAGCTGATATGTATATTTCCACCCTTAGGAAATATATCGTAGCAATGGGGGGAGAGTTGGAGATTGTTGCAAAATTTCCAGACGGAAATATAAGAATTGATAAATTCAAAGCGCTTGAAGGGTAACATCAAGAAAAAGGGGACAGTCCTCTTTTTTCTGTGGCGTTCACTCGAAGATTGGGGCGAGCCTTGCCAGCACTTCATCGACGATCGCCGGTGGCATGGTTTCCAGTTTACGGGCGTTGCGCGAGGCCAGATCAAGGGCTCGGGGCTGGTCGCAGCGAACAACCCCTGTTGTATTTGTTCCCGCTCCGATGAGAGACACGGCAAAGCCGGCCGTACGGGCGAATTTGCCTTCGCCAGTGATTGGCAGCACGATCGGTGTTTTCGTCAGCCGGTTAAAGGCGGACGGAGACACAACCAAGACGGGCCGGGTGCCCTGCTGCTCATGACCTGAAGTCGGGTCCAGTGAAACCAGGTAAATATCGCCGCGCTCCATTACAGCAACTCATTGCCGACCGGTTTATTGTCCAACCAGGCGCGATCTTCCTCGCTGATTTCCGTCGAGGCGTCGCATTGCGCCAACAGTTCATCCAGGCTGTAGTGCGGCCGCAACGTCGGTTCAACCACCAGGCGGCCGTGATCGACAGCCATTCCGACGGTTGCGCCGGCGTGCAAGTGCAGGAGATCGAGGATGGCAGGCGGGACGGCTAACATAATCGAACCGCCAACCTTCCGTAGGTTAGTTGTGTGCATGGCGTACCTCCGTTTTATTTGTGTTATACAAATATATAATTTATTTCGGTCGCATTTGCAAGTTTCCGATATCTCGTTAAAAATGGCGAGTGTCTATATTTTTCTTTATGAATATTTTTTGGTGTAATAACCTTTGGTTATATCCCGAAAAATTGACTTCCCTGTTATTTGTTACTACAATAAACACATGGAAATAGAGTTCGACCAAGAAAAGCGAAATACCACCCTGCGGTAACGCGGCCTCGATTTTGCCAGGGCCGGTGAAGTTTTTGCCGGGCCGGTGAATGACGGAACAAGACACTCGATCTGATTATGGCGAGAGTCGTTTCATCACTTTGGGTTTGCTGACTCCCCGGCTGGTTGTTTTGGTCTGGACACCATGCGGCACTTCCTGCCGCATTATTTCGATGAGGTACGCCAATGACCGTGAAAAAAGTAAATACGCCAAGTTCCTGGGTTGATCCAGACGATGCGCCGGAATTGACCGACGAATTTTTTACCGATGCAACACTGAGGATCGGCGACAAGGTCGTATCCAAAGAAGAATTCCGCAAAGCGGCAAAAAAGGCCCTGCGCGGTCGGCCCGCCGGAACCGGCACGAAAAAATCGACAACCGTCAGGTTCGACAACGATATCCTGGCCGCCTTCAAGAACACCGGTCGTGGTTGGCAGACTCGGCTCAACGCCGCCCTCCGCGACTGGTTGAAGGAACATCGGCCATGACGAAAGAAAAAGGGGACAGTCCCCTTTTTCTTTCCTTCTCGCCATGCAGGGAGCAAAAGACGCCGGGCCGAAGAGGGTGCAGGCGCATCTCCTCCACCCGGTCGAGGTGAAAGATCATACTCTCCTGCAGCTGCAGGACGGCATGCTGCACC
>JBBRGP010000320.1:0-3226 GCA_038224105.1 Desulfobulbales bacterium
GAATACACCATAATTATCGGCGACCGCTTCAGCGTTAAAGTCTCCGGCAGTGCCACCGATCTTTCGGCGTTAAAGGATGCCGCGGGGAACATCGACCTGGACGGCCTGGCGTCTCTCAAGGATGAGGGTGTGAAAAAATAATTCCAGTTTTAAGATTTGCCTCCTTTTCAAAACTCAGCCACCGCCTTTTAGGAGCAAAAGAGGAATGCTAATCTTATGTTTCAGGCTTTTCGAGACACTACCGAAAAGAATATCGCCGATAAAGGTATGACCATGCGTCGCCATGGCAACCAGATCGTAGCCTCCATCCTCGATCTCTTTAAGGATTTCCGCTTCCGGCTCGCCGCTGCTGATGATCGACTGAGCCTCGACTCCTTGCGCCTGCATTTCCGCTAATCGGTCTGCCATGGCACTTGCGGCGGAGGCGCGCTGAACCCGATCCTGGTCGATGGTATGGGCATGAATCACATGCATGAGTGTCACCTGGGCACTGTTCTGCTGAGCCAAGGCCCTGACATGGGCAACTATTGGACCATCAACGTCGGAACAATCGATGGTTACCAGAATTTTTTTATAGATTTGCACGATATCATCCTCCGGTGACGGTCGAATAAAGCAGGTAGAGATTCAAGGCGATAACGATTGCCGAGATCCCGACGGCGGCGGCGAACTCTTTGTTGCCACTCCGGAATTCCTCCATAATCCGCCGATTACGGCACAGGAGCACCAGCGGTATCAGGGTAAAAGGCAACTGCATGCTGAGAACCACCTGACTGAGAATAAGAATTTTAAAGGTGTCCATCCCGGAGAAAATGATCACAAAGGATGGAATTGCGGTTATGAATACCGCGATTTTATAAAGCAAGGTCCGGGGATCCTCCGGTTTGCCGAGAAAACCGGTAATGACATTCACCTCGGCCATGGACGAAGTGATCTTCGATCCAACCCCGGCAAATACCAGGGCGAGGGCGAACACAAAACCGGCCAGAGGCCCGGCCAGGGGCCGCAGGGTCTCCGAGGCTTGCTCGATGCTGTCCACCGTTATCCCGTGTCGGGCAAAAACAGCGGCGGCGACGATGATCATCGCCGAATTCACCACCCAGCCCATAAACATGGCGACCGTGGTATCGATCTTCTCAAAGGTGAGCAGTCTTTTTTTCTCCTCAACCGTACTGCCCCAGCTCCTGCTGTGGATGACGTTGGAATGCAGGAAGATATTATGCGGCATGACCACCGCGCCGAGGATACCCATCGCCACATAGATGCTGCTGCCGTCCACCTTGGGGATGAAGATTGACGGAGCAAGGACCGCCCAGTCAGGTTTAACGATAATTATCTCAACAACATAACAGATGCCGATAATCGCCAGGAAGGCAATGATGATCGCCTCCAGCCGGTGGTAACGCTGGCTGATGATCAGTACCACCTCGATTACCACAGTGATCAATGCCCCCAGCCAAAGTGGGGTTCCGAGGAGCAGGTTGAAACCGATTGCACCGCCCAGCAACTCCGCCACATCGGTGGCCATGCAGGCAAAGACGATGGTGAGACCGAGAAATGAAGACACCGGCTTGGAAAAATTTTCCCGGATATTAACGGCCAGCGACTTTCCCGTGGCAATCCCCAGTTTCGCGGCCATATGCTGGATAACAATCAACATTATCGTGCTGAGAGTGATGACCCACAGCAGATCGTAGCCAAATTTTGAGCCTCCGGCAATGTTGGTGGCCCAGTTGCCTGGATCGATAAAGCCGACGGTGACAAGAAATCCCGGCCCCATAAAGCGAAGAAGTGTCCTGAACGGGCTGTCAACTTTCATGTTCACGGTTTGTTGTGTTTTCATAGCTACCACTGTATGTCAAAAATTTTTACAATCAAGAGTATTGTCGAACGGATGTAAAAAGAGTAAGAAACAACAGTTTTAATATGATCTTCGTTTTCCGGAGAGGGCGGCAATTGCCCCATTGGTAACGGCTCCTAAAATCATGGCATAAAGGTTCTTTGGGCGGGAAAATGCATATCCAGACAGTTGGTCTAAAAGGACTGAAGACCCCCGTCAGAGTCAAGGAAAAAGGCGGCGGTCTGCAGAGCACCATTGCCACCATTTCCATGCAGGCCCGGCTCCAGGACGGCAGCAAGGATAATTGTGTCGAAACCTTCACCTCTATTCTCAATACCTACCTGGGTGAGCTTTCCGTCACCAGCTTCTCAACTATTCTCGCCAGGCTACAAGAAGGGCTGCAGGCGAAAAGCGTGCGGTTGGAGATGACCTTTCCCTATTTTCTCGATAAAAAGGCGCCGGTCAGTGATACCCACAGCCTCATGGAATACACCTGCACCTTTTCCGGTGGTATCGGTGCCGATGAAGGATTTATCCTGACCGTTGGTGTTCCGGTCACCACCCTCTGTCCGTGCTCCAAGGAGATCAGCGCCGGTGGCGCGCATAACCAGCGGGCCGAGGTCACCCTCAATGTGAAGTTCAGGAATTTTATCTGGGTTGAGGATCTGATTGCGATGATCGAGAGATCGGCATCCTGTGAGGTGTACGCCCTGCTGAAACGGCCGGACGAGAAATATGTGACGGAGAAAGCCTTCAACAACCCGATGTTCGTTGAAGACGTTGTGAGAAAAGTGGCGGTGTCGGCCCTGGCCGATCCGAATATCACCTGGTTCTCAGCCGGGGTGGAAAGCTTCGAATCAATCCATAAACATAGCGCCTACGCCTATGTCGACAGCGACGAGCTGCGCTGATCTTGCCTTCGCAGCTCGTTTTCGCCTCAGTGTATCCCGTAGCGTTTTTTAAATGGCTCCAGAGCCTTGGCCATGCGTTTCACGCCCTCTTCGATTGTTTCCGGATCAACGCAGGAAAAACTGAGACGGAGAGTTGAGGTTCGTCCATTGCCGGTATAAAACGGATTGCCCGGGACGAAGACCACCTTTTCCTGCACCGCCGCCTGGAACAACTCCATCGAATCCATGCCCTCCGGCAACCGGCCCCACAGAAACATCCCGCCTTGTGGTTTGGTAAAGCCGATGGACTTTGGAAAATGGCGGCCGAGAGCACTCCCCATAGCCCGGCACTGGTTGCCGTAGGCCTCGGTGATTATGCCAATGTGCTGGTCAAGATTGTGGTCACTCAGATATTCCGCGAGGATCTTCTGGGTAAAACTTGAGGTGTGCAGATCCGCGGCCTGCTTGGCGATAAGCAGCTTTTCATGGAGCCAGG
>JBBRGP010000321.1:0-3200 GCA_038224105.1 Desulfobulbales bacterium
CTGAGCTACGCGCCTGGGCAGCAAAATTCGCCTCGAAACCGTTAAATCCGCTTCGGCGGTTTCCCCTGGCTTGGCAAGGACCATTTCTTAACACGATTGAAGGGGTGGTGCAACATATTTTTAACAGGTAAAGCGGAAAAACAGGGCGTGAATGGGCCCGTTCACCGGGACTTGGCGAAGGAAATGAGTGGCTGCCGCAATAGCTCGGAAAGGCGGTTATCAACCGGTTCCTATTTTGCCGGGGAGCGGGCGATGATGGCCTTGGCAAGGGTATAGCGGTCGGCATATTTGATATCCATGCCCATGGGAATGCCGCAGGCCAGACGGGTCACCCGGACCGGCTCCGGCTGGAGAACATCGATGAGATAGGAGGCTGTGGCCTCGCCTGGTACGGTTGAACTGGTTGCGATAATCACCTCTTTGATCATACCGTGGTGGATGCGGGCCAGCAGCTCCCTGATTTTAATTTCATCCGGACCGACGCCGTCGATCGGTGACACGACGCCATGGAGAATATGGTAATGGCCGCGGTAGGAATCGGTCTTTTCGATGGCGAGAAGGTCACCCGATTGTTCGACGACGCAGATGGTATCGGCCTGGCGGCGCGGGTCGCCGCAGATCGCGCAGGGGTCCGTTTCGGAAAAGGAGAAGCAGCAGGAGCAGAGCTGGATAGAGGCGTGGAGGTTGCCGAGGGCATCGGCAAGATCGCGGGCCAGGGCCGGGGGTTTGCGGAGGATGTTGAGGGCCAGTCGGGTTGCGGTTTTCCGGCCGATGCCGGGAAGGCGGGCGAGATTGTCGATGAGTTTTTCCAGGGCCGGCGGGAGGATCTGCATCGTTCGATTATGACTGGAGCAGATTGGCGAGACCGGGCAGGTTGAGGCCGCCGGTGAGCTGAGCCATCTCCTGTTTGTTCAGTTCTTTAGCCTTACGCAGCGCATCGTTGGTGGCGGCGACGATCAGGTCCTGGAGCATCTTTACCTCGCTGGCGTCGATAATCGCTTTCTCGATGGCTGCCGAGATAAGCTCGCCCTGGCCGTTGACGGTTATCACCACCATCCCGCCGCCGGCACTGCCGGTTATCGTCTTTTTGGCGAGATCCTGCTGGATTTTAACCATTTTTTCATGCATGGCCTTGGCCTGCTGCATAATGCTGTTCATATCCATGTTCTGCTGTCCTGCGGTGTTGGTTATCTGCTGCGCGGGCCAATGCGAATGTCGCCGACCTCGCCGTTGAAAATCTCAGCTGCCATGATCACTAGAGGGTCGTTGGCGAGCTGGGCTCGTTTGCGGTGCGGTGAGTCGCTGCCGTTGGCGTCGCCCGGATCGTCCGCTGCTGGAATGATAAAGCGTATTTTGAGCAGTTTTTGGAAAAAATCCAATGCAAATTCAGTGAGAAGCTGACGATTCTCTTTCTGGCGCAACACTGTACAGTTGGCGGGGTCGCTGTAGGTCAGCTGCAATTCGCCATCGCCGTCGTTTTTGATGCTGTCGGCTCGTTGGAGATCCTGCGCCATCCAGACTTTCCGCTCCTTGACGTAGTGGATAAAGTCAAGCCAGTCCTTGCGGACATCCTTTACGTGGGGGTGGATGACGATCTGTTTGGCTTCCTGGCCGGGAGTCGCGGTTGCGGCGGGATCTGGCGGGGCGGGGGCTGGCCCGGGTCCCGTCTGCTCTGGCGGCCGGGAAATTGCAGCGTCGCCCGGCTTGTCCAGGACAGGGGGCGCGGCGGGCGGAACCGGTACGGGTTGCCTGGTGTCGATAGGCGGCGGGGCGGCCGGCGGTGCGACGTTCTTTGCCGTGGCGCTCGCCTTCGCTGCCGCTGATCCCGTTGAGATCGGGGGAGAACTCGGCAGGGAAGCGAGGATTTCCTCGAGGTGGCCGAGGAGGGTGGCAACCGCCACGACATTGCCGGATTCGATGATTTTGACAAAGGAGGTCTCAATCGTCAATCTGGGCTGGGTCGCAAATCTCAGTTCCTCGGCCATGGCCATGATCAGGGCGAGTTTTTGATGCAGGGTTTCCCTGGTATGGGCGGCGGCCAGTGCGTGCAGCTCCGCCAGCTCTTCGGCCGGCAGGTCGATCAGGGCGGCGCAGCCCTCGATTTTGCAGAGCAGCAGAGCCCGGAAGTTGGCCATGAGATCTTCGACGAACCGCTTGATGTCCATGCCGAAGCCGAAGATCTCGTCGAGAGCCGTCAGCGCCTCGGCGAGTGTCCCTTCCAGCAGGCCCCTGGTCAGCCGCATCAGCACCTCGCGGCTCACCAGGCCAAGGACCTCGACGACATCTCGATTGGTGATTTCCTGTTCGCCGAAGGAAAACATCTGGTCAAGCAGGCTCAGGCCGTCCCGGACCGATCCCGCGGCCTCCCGGACAATGAGGGATAAAGCCGCCGGTTCGATTTCGAAACCTTCCTCGCGGGCGAGTTTCTGGAAATGCGCGGACAGCTCGTCCGCCGAAATGCGCTTTAAGTCGTATTGCTGGCACCTGGAGAGGATGGTGATCGGGATCTTGTGGATCTCGGTGGTGGCAAACATGAAACAAACGTGGGCGGGTGGCTCCTCGAGGGTTTTCAACAGGGCGTTGAAGGCCTCGGTGGTCAGCATGTGTACTTCGTCGATGATGATTATTTTGAATTTTGCCGAGGTCGGGAGAAACCTGATTTTCTCTTTAAGCTCACGGATTTCCTGAATTCCCCGGTTGGAGGCGCCGTCAATCTCGACGAGGTCGAGAGCGCTGCCCGCGCTAATTTCCCGGCATGACGGGCATTGGTTGCAGGGACGGTCGGCGAGGACCTCCGCCTGACAGTTGATCGCCTTGGCCATGATCCGGGCGATGGTGGTCTTGCCGACGCCCCTGACCCCGGAGAAGAGAATGGCGTGGGCCACCCGGTCGCGGAGAATGCTGTTTTGCAGGGTTCTGACCACCGAACGTTGTCCGACAACCTGACTGAAGGTCTGCGGGCGGGACTTTCGGGCGAGAACAAGATAGGACATGCGACACCGCGGCTGGTTGTGAAAACTGGGATGCGGACCAATGAAAAAATGATAGCCGGGTTACCTGCGGCACACCAAGAGTGTCGCTACCGTTGCTTCCTTCCGGACCTGGCGGGGTTCGCGATTCTTTGTTGCGCAGGGCCCGGCTATCAAAGTCGAACTCATATGGTTGGCGGAGAGGGTGAGATTCGAACTCACGGTACTTGC
>JBBRGP010000322.1:0-3188 GCA_038224105.1 Desulfobulbales bacterium
ATGCATCGACGAATTCTCCAGTTGGTAGGCGCCCATCTGGTCGTTAATCCTGAGGAAGAATTCGGCAGAAGATTCGCCAACCGCGTCATCAACCGCAATGTTGTTGCCGACATGCCTTTGAGCGAAGATCTGCACCTCACCGAACTGGCCATCTATCCCTCGATGATCGGGAAAAGCCTTGTCCAGCTCTCACTGCCGAAGCGATTCGGAGTGATGGTGGTTGCGATTCGCCGGGGTACCCCCAGCAAGGTGCTCCAACCTTCTCCCCATGAGCCTCTGGAGGCAAACGACCGCCTCATCATCGTTTCCAGTGAAGCGGCGGTTCCCAAACTCTCCGAGGGGGTCTGACATGCATCTTGCACAGGCGGTACGGGTCGGAGCCTGGTTCCTGGTTGGTCTCAACCTGCTGATGGCCGTTGGTACCATCGGCATTTTTACGCGGATGGCACCGGCGATCGCGATTATTATCGAACGCAATGAGCGTACGCTCAAGGCCTGCGAGGATATGCTCGCGATAATGGCGTTGACCGGGGTCGGAACGCCCTTTTCTCCGGACCAGATGTACGTTTTTAAAACAGCCTTTGACCGGGCCCAGGCCAATGTTACCGAACCGCAGGAGCCGGAAATCCTCAAGCGGATGGAACCGACACTGCCTCCCCTGTTTCAAGGTGATGGCGCGGTTCGCAAGGACGTTGTCGAAGCAGCAGTCGAGCTTGGCAAAACCAACCGGGATGCCATGGCAATTGCCGACATGCGAGCCCAGCAGCTTGGCCGCGCCGGTGCCTGGGGGGTGGTGTTTATGGCGCTTTCGGCGTTCCTGGTCGGGGTGATTTTCATCAGAAGCCTGACTCGGCGCGTGGTTACGCCGCTTGAAGAAATCCATACGGTAATCATTGCCCATCGTAACGGGGATACCATGCGGCGCTGCACGGGAGAAGACCTTTCTCAGGATGTGGTGGCGGTTTTCACCGGCATTAATGGCCTTATCGACCAATGCCAGGCGCTGGCGGCGGAGACCAACCGGCTCGCCGAATTCGGCTGAGGACGGAAAAAATGATGGCGAAAGCCCTGGGACGGAGGATGACCACGGTTTCATAGCGATGTCTGGCCGTATCGCTCCCGTTATTTTCAATGCTTGTCGCCGGTTGCACCGATCTCCTTATCTCTCGGCGCTTTCAGCAGCATCAACACCCCGACAAGGGTCATTGCCCCTCCGACGATCATTTTCCACCCAAGGGTATCTCCGAAGATCAATACCCCGAGAAAGGTGGCAATAATCGGCGTCGGTAAAAGCAGCGGCGTAACGATGGAAACCGGATACCTGCCAAGGAGATAGTAAACCATCCCATGGCCGATGATGGAGGCGCCGATCGCCGAATAGAGCGGGCTCCAAAAGTCGAAAATCGCTGCCTCCGCCAGAATCTCGGTCTGCCCGGATTCAAAAATCGCCGACAGGAGCAGCATTGACGGCAGACCAACAACAGCGATCCAGGCCTGCAGCCTGAAGACTCCGAGATTCGGGCATTGCCGCATTAAAATTGTCGCCGCCGCCATCATCAGGGCCGCTCCCGTCACCCACAAAATCGCATCGAGATGGTTAAATACAATCGGATCAAAACCGATAACCATCACTCCGCCGAAGGCCACCGCTATGGAGCAAATCGACACGAGAGATATTTTTTCCCGGAGGAAGAGCGAGGCAAAAATTGCCGAAAACGGCACATAGAGCTGGGTCGTAATGGCGATGGAGGCGATATTGCCCCCGGCATTGAGACCGATAAAGATCATCCCGAAATGCAGGACGCCTAAAAGAAAAGCCACCCTCAACAGTGGCTTCATATACCCCGGCGCCGGTTTCAGCCAGGGGAGCATCAAGATCAAGAGAAACAGAAAGCGCAAAGCGGTAAAAAAGAGCGGCTGATAATGTTCAGCGCCAATTTTTCCGGCAATAAAATTTAACCCCCAGGCAACATTGACCAACACGATCATGAGGAGATGGCGGACGTTCATTTTCATATAAAGGGGACAAATTTATTTATACCAGCCAAGAGCTCAGCTCGGAAGCGGCGGTGGGAGCGGCCTTTACGCTCTCTCCACCCGGCAGGGCACAAACCGGTGGAGAGGTGTGCCGAGACGGTCTCTGTTGCTGTTCCTGGTCAGCCGGTTGACATTTATGCCATACACTTCACCGTCATAGTTCAGGCCGAATCCATGGGGGATCAGCACCGTTCCCGGCCGGACATCGCTACTCATTTCGAGCTCCCCGACCGCGCTGCCGGCCTCAGTGGTGACCCGAACCTGCTGACCATCGCCGAGGCCGAGACGTTTTAAATCGTCGGGATGCATCGCCACAGTACAGGCTTTCCTGCCATTATTCCAGGCGGGATTTCGCATCAGGGTATTGGCGTTATATTTCATGTGCCGGCCGGCGCTGAGGATCAGGGGAAAACCATCGGGGAGTTTGAGGTCGGCCTCCTCTTGTACCGCGTTCAGGGCTTTGACCTCCGCCTCCAGCTCTGGAATATATACGATAATTTTCCCCGAGGCGGTGGCGATGCCGGCCATCGGATCGGTCGTGTCGGCCTGTCCCACCCACAACCCCTGGGGCTTATCGAGAATCGCCTGAAAGATCCGGTCGCCCTGGTCGATCCCCGCTGTGAATCCGGCCCGCGCCGCATTTTCCCGGAAAGATTTCGGGGCGGTCATCAGCATTCCCCACAGCGCCGCCTGGTTGGCGCTGTCCCACTCCTCTCCCAGGGTTTTGGCGAGGATGAAGACCATTTTGGCGCGTATCGCCGGCTCCCTGGCCGCCCATTCCATGAGTCTTGCGCCAAAGTGCAGCCGGTTGCCCTGCGCCGCCTCGCGCACCGCCTCGGGTATTTCCGGGATGATCCCGAGCCGGTCGGCAATGTCGGTAAAGATCCGCGACGCCTCCCGGCAGTCCCCCAGGGGTTCGACCAGCGGCCGGCGCAGCTGAAAGTAGACGCCGGGGTAGGTCCAGGAGAAAAAAGTGCCGTCCCAGGATTCGTAGGCATTGCGGCAGGGCAGCACGTAATGGGCGAGTTGCGCGGTTTCGCTCATGACAACGTCGCACACCACCAGCAGATCGAGTTTTGCGAAGGCCTGCTCGTAGGCCGTGGTGTCCGGGTATGAACGGAGCGGATTGCAGCCGTTGACATAGAGCACTC
>JBBRGP010000323.1:0-3171 GCA_038224105.1 Desulfobulbales bacterium
AGTGCTCTGACCGCCCCGCTTCGGCAGATCGTCGAGAATGCCGGCTGCGAAGGCTCGGTGGTGCTGAACAAGGTCATGGAAGGGCGCGACGATTTCGGCTTTAACGCCCAGACCGAAGTCTATGAGCACCTTGTCGACGCCGGAATTATCGACCCGACCAAGGTGGTCCGTTTCGCGCTTCAGAACGCCTCCTCGGTAGCCGGCCTGCTGCTTACCACGCAAGTGATCGTCGCCGATCAGCCGGAGAAGAAAAAAAAACCGGCAATGCCGCCGGGCGGTATGGGCGGCATGGGCGGCATGGGCGGTATGGGCGGCATGGATGACATGTATTGAGCCACGGCTCATCCAAACCACCACAGCTCTTCGCAAGGGAACGGCCACGCCAAGGGTCGCCGTTCCTCCTTTCGGAGAAGGCGGGAAGGATTGTCGGCGCTTTATTCCCTGTCGATTGATTTGTTCAGATCGATTCCTCCTCCTGGCTGTGCAAAGCCCTCGGAGCTTCAGGCAATGGGCGCTACCGCGGAGTGCTGGAGGAGGTCGCGGACCAAGCCGTCGATAAAAAAGTGAGAAAGTACGCGACCCAGGCGCTCGGCATGCTGCCAACAGGTGAGGCATCCCCCTATCTGGCCGGCACCGTCGATTTGGCAAAACTTCGAGATAGCGCGATCGCGGCCCAGGCGCAGCCACCAGCCACAATCCCAACGGGGCCAGCCGCCACCGGCGAAGCGGGTACCGCCGCCTTTGACCGGATCAGCCACGGCATGAGTATGGAAGAGGTGTTCGCCCGGATCGGCCAGCCGACCGCAACCACCTCGCGCATCACCGGCAAGGCCTGGGCGCCATTCTATTACGGTGGCGACACGGCCCGGATGTTTGCCCTCTACAAGGGCAAAGGGCGAGTCGTCTTCTCCAACGCCTCACGTTTTACACCGGTCTGGCGGGAAATCGACATCGTCGACGACCCGACGGAGAGCGGTTACCCTTGATCGTTTCGGCAGGCAGCTCAGCCTGCCGGCTCGGCTCCATACCCCCCATCACCATTGCCAAAGCAGCAAGGCAGTGCCACCCCGAGTGACCCTGCCTTGCTGACTTTTACCTACCCACTCACCTTGTCGAGACGTAATCCTTCCCTGCCTTGCCGTTTAGGGGATGAAGGTAAGGGTATGCGCATGAATCCTCGGGCAATCGCCCGGCCTCACCCGTTCCGAAGTCAAACGGTGACTTTGGACCCTGCCGGAAGGTTGGAAGACCTTGTGTTTCAGACAAAAAAATCCGATACTGACAGCAGCGAATCAGATGTCGGGGAGATTCTGCCGGCACACAGCCCCTGGATCGGTGGCAAAGGAGAGGTTCATTGCCCATCAGTGCAGTAAACGCTCAAGCCGGAGTGGAGGATGATGATCAAGCACCTGGCGTATCGACTAGGAAAATTGCCCACCCCCTTACCCGATAACGACAGCCGCTGCTCGACTGTCTAAAGATGCGATGGACCGCTATACCGATTTTGAAAATCTCAAGAACAGCGAACATCTCTCCGCCGATTACCTGATTCGCTGGCGAATCGGAGGCTCCGGCATTGCCATTCTCGCCATCCACGGCGGCGAGATCGAACCCGGAACCAGTCGCATCGCCGATGCCATCGCCGGGGCGAACCATTCCTTTTATTCCTTTGAAGGAATCAAAAATCGCGGCAATCGGGTGCTGCACATCACCAGCAGCCGCTTTGATGAACCGACCGCTCTGGAAATCGTCTGCCACGCCAGCATTATCATCTCCATTCACGGCAGTGCGATCAGGGAACCGATCGTCCATCTGGGAGGCCTGGACGTCGAGGCACAGGATCGGATTCGGCAGGAGCTTAAGAGCGCGGGTTTTCGGGTAGTCTTAAGTGCGAACCGGCGCTTCCGAGGTACCGATCATAAAAATATCTGCAACCTCTGCGGCCGGGGCATGGGGGTGCAGTTCGAAATCAGCCGGGGACTGCGAGCGACGATGTTCGAGGATCTTAGCCCCGAGGGCAGGCAACACCGCACCGCGGTATTTACCCGGTTCACCGCTGCCGTGCGCAGGGCTATTCAACCCTTTGCCGTTCTGCAAACAGAGGAGGAAAACCATGAAAAAATTCCCTGCGGCCCACCTGGATCATATTCATAACAACACCGCCATGGGCGGCAATCTGCTCAGCGGCGGCGAAGGGGCGACCTTTCGCGTCTGGGCGCCTGCTGCCAGGGAGGTCAGAGTTTATTGGGGGTATCGGAAGGACGGTGCAGGTGATTGGCGCACTGATCAGAGAGCCAGACTTCACTCCATGGGTGACGGTTTTTGGGGTGGGTTTCTGCCGGGTATCACCGCCGGCGAGCGTTACATGTATTACGTCGTCGGCCCGGAGGGTGGCACTGAAGGTTTGAAGCGCGATCCCTACGCCCGTGATCTGACCGATGATCCCAGGTGGCCTGAGTGTCAGTGCCTCCTCGTCGCCCCCCAGACTTTTTCCTGGCACGATCAGGGCTTTACTCCGCCATCCTTTCATGACCTGGTCATTTATCAGTTGCACATCGGAGTCTGGTACATCCCTCCGGGCAGAGACCACGGGACATTTCTCGATGTGATCGAGAAACTCCCGTACCTGCGAAATCTTGGCATAAATGCCATTCAACCCTTGCCGGTCGTTGAATTTCCCGGGATGTTCAGCCTCGGCTATAACGGTGTCGACTATTTCTCCCCGGAAACCGATTACGGGGTAAGCAACAGCGACCCCGCCCTCACCGGATATCTGCTCGCCATCAACCGGATGTTGCTCGCCATGCGGCCAACCTGCAAACCTTACCGCCTGCAGGACATCCAGGGCACCGCCAACCAGTTAAAGATGATGATCGACATGTGCCATGTTTACGGGATCGCCGTCCTGCTCGATGTCGTTTATAACCATGCCGGCGGCGATTTCGGCGACAACAGCATCTATTTCTTCGACTGCCAAGCCCGTGGCAACCAGAACGACAGCCTCTATTTCACCGATCGCGGGTGGGCGGGCGGCCTGGTGTTCGCCTACTGGAAGGATCAGGTAAAACAGTTCCTGATCGACAACGCCAGGTTCTATCTCACCGAATACCATGTCGACGGTTTCCGCTACGACGAGGTCAGCGTTATCAAGGATGAAGGGGGAGAACACGG
>JBBRGP010000324.1:0-3158 GCA_038224105.1 Desulfobulbales bacterium
CCTTCGTCATGGGGCGATCAAGGCGGTGATCGGGCCAAACGGGGCAGGCAAGACCACCCTCTTCAATCTGATTGCCGGGATGCTTGCCCCGAGCGCCGGCGAAATCCGTTTCCAAGGCGCTCCAATTCAGGGGATGCGGCCATTTCGGGTCGCCGAATTGGGCATTGCCAGGACATTTCAGAATATCAAGATGTTTGCCGGCATGACCGCCCTCGAAAACGTCATGGTCGGCAACCATGTCCGGTCGAAATCGGGGTTTCTCGCCTCAATGTTTCGGACCTCCGGCTGCCGCCGGGAAGAACAGGCGATCCGGAAAAAATCCCTTGAACTCCTCGATTTCCTCGGTATCGCCGACTGCGCCGAGATCCTCGCGACCAACCTCGCCTTCGGCCAGCAACGCGCCGTGGAAATGGCCAGGTCCCTGGCCCTCCAGCCCGCCCTGCTGCTCCTCGACGAACCGGCGGCGGGCCTGAATATCTACGAGACGGCGGAGATTGGCAGGCTCATCGTCAAAATCAGGGACTTAGGCATCACCGTCCTGTTGGTTGAACACGATATGTCGCTGGTCATGGATATCTCCGATGAGATCGTCGTTCTCAGTTTCGGTCAGAAGATCGCCGAGGACATTCCGACGATGATCCAGCGCGATCCACAGGTGATCAAGGTCTATCTTGGCGAATGAGCCGAGAAGAGACGGAAGGGGCGCCATGTTGAGAATACGAAATCTTGAGGCGGGATACGGCAAACTCCGAGTACTGAAGAATATCTCGATGCACGTCAATGGTGGCGAGATCGTCGCCATCATCGGGGCCAACGGGGCAGGCAAGACCACCCTGCTCGCCACCATCGCCGGGCTGATCCGGGCCGGGTCCGGCGAAATCCGCTTTTTAGGCGAGGATATCTCGCGACTGGCGGCGGCAAAAATACCCGGCCGGGGCTGTGTCATGGTGCCGGAAGGCCGGCAGGTGTTCGCCTCGATGACGGTTGCCGACAACCTCATCCTCGGCGGCCACGCCCTGGCCCGGCAGGATAAAAAGGACCTGAACCGGTTGCTCGACCATCAGTACGAACTGTTCCCGATTCTCATGGAGCGCCGGACGCAGTTGGCCGGGACCTTGTCCGGCGGCGAGCAGCAGATGCTGGCGATGGGCAGGGCGTTGATGTCCAGACCGTCGCTGGTGATGATGGACGAACCCTCCACCGGTCTTGCCCCGCTCATTGTCCGCGATATCTTTCAGATCATCGTCCGCCTGCGGGCCGAGGGCAACACGGTCCTCCTCGTCGAACAGAACGCCAAGGCGGCGCTGGCCATTGCCGACCGCGGCTATGTCCTCGAAACTGGCAAGGTCATCATCCAGGGACCGGCCGACGACCTGCTGGCTAATAAAGATGTCCAGCGAGCCTACCTCGGACGGGAAAAACTTGAAGAATAAAGAAAAAATCCCGTGAGTCGGGATTGGGGGACGGACCATGTACTGGCAAAAAGAATTCGAATGTATGGCCAGGGAGGACCTGGAACAACTGCAATTGGAGAGGCTCCAGGCTACCCTCTATCGTCTGGGAACCCATGTCCCTTTTTACCGCCGGAAACTGCGCGAGGCCAAAGTCGACTACGAGGCGATCACCTCCCTTGCTGCCCTGCGCCTGCTGCCGTTCACCACCAAAGAGGACCTGCATGACAATTACCCCTACGGCCTTTTTGCCGTGCCGCTGCGGGATGTCGTCAGGATCCACTCCTCGACCGGCGCCGCCGGCATGACCACGGTTGTCGGGTATACCAGAAACGACATCAAGAACTGGTCGGACCTGGTGGCCCGGATCCTGCGAGGCGCCGGCGTAACCGCCGAGGATGTGGTGCAAATCGCTTACGACTACGGCATCGTCACCGGTGGTCTCGGCCTGCATTACGGCGCCGAACGGCTCGGGGCCTCGGTCATCCCCATTTCCTCTGGCAACATCAAGCGACAGATCAGGATCATGCGGGACTTCAAGACCACAGCCCTGGTCTGCACCCCGTCCCATGCCCTCAAAATCGCCGACATGATGATGGAGATGGGCATAAATTCAAGCGGGTTATCCCTTAAATACGGAGTGTTCGGGGCGGAGCCCTGGTCCGAGGCGATGCGCCGGGAGATAGCCGAACGGTTCGGCATCATTGCCACCGACAACTACGGGCTCTCGGAGATTATGGGACCGGGCATCGCCGGTGAATGCCGGGAATGCAACGGTTTGCATATCAATGAAGATCATTTCCTTGTCGAGGTCCTGGATCCGGCCAGCCTCGAACCCGTGGCCCCGGGCGAAACCGGCGAGTTGGTCATCACCACCCTGACTAAGGAAGCCTTTCCGGTCCTCCGCTACCGCACCCGTGACCTCGCCGCCCTCCTCCCCGAACCCTGTCCCTGTGGCCGGACGCTCGCCCGCATGAGCCGAATCCGGGGGCGGAATGACGATATGCTGATCATCCGGGGAGTGAACGTCTTTCCCGCCCAGATTAAGGCGATACTCTCCGATATCAATGGCGACGCCCCCCCCTACCTGATCATCGTCGACCGGGAGAATCACGAGGATAAATTAACCGTCATGGTCGAAGTAACGGAATCCCTCTTCTTCGACGAGGTGAGAAAACAATGGGCACTCGCCGATACCATTCAGGACCGGTTGATCACCGATCTCGGCATCCAGGTCCAGGTCAAGCTGGTCGAGGAAAAAACCCTGGAACGGATTGACAGCAAAGGCCAAAAAGTCCTCGATAATCGCCGGTTTTAACAATATGTTAGAGGAGCAGGAACAGTCGGACGGCCGATCGGCAGGCCGTTTTTCGGCACCGGCTGTGTGAAACACAGCCGGCTTTCTCCTTCTCGATGCCATGGCAGCCCTGGTCAGCGTCCTCGTATGAATTGTTCTCGGCTATCTGCTCGGCCAACAAGAAGAATGCCTAACCGCCGCCCTCCAGTCTGAGCATCTACGGGCGGTCAAATAACTTCTTCCGCTTGTTGGGATAGATGGCGAAAAGGGATTTATTAGTATGCCAGGTATCGTTTTTTTACCTCGCCGAATAGATCGACGATATTATGTTTTCCATGTGTCAGGTAACTCCCTGATTAAACCTCGCCCGGTTTTATCAATAAACCATGGCGATTAGAAGACTTTTTGCC
>JBBRGP010000325.1:0-3119 GCA_038224105.1 Desulfobulbales bacterium
ATGGCCATTTCGGCGGAACGTTTGATATCCTGGGCGGCCTGCTCAGCCTTCTCAAGAATCTTCACCTTCTCGACTTCGGCCTGGGCGATCGCCCGGTCAACTATCTTATCAATCTCCGACTCGACCGAGGCCAGTTTGACCTGAAAGTCGTTGTAGGTTATTTCGGCATCTTCTCGTTTTTGCTGGAGATCTTCGATCTCGTCCTTGATTTTCTTCTGACGGGCGGCAAGACCCGCGCCAATCGGTTTGGCACCGAACTTGACGAGAATGATCATCAAGGCGATAAAGTTGACGACCCGCCAGCCAAGGTCTTTCAATTTCTCTGCCGACAGACTGTCCTTGACGGCAGGACTAGCCGCGGCGTGGCCGCTGTCGGCGGCTACCGCATGATCCGCCGCCGGGGCGGTGGCGGCCTTGTCGGAGGCAAAGGCCGATCCGCATGCCAAAGCGAACCACAGGGTTATCGCAAGCAGACTTACAAACCTGGCAATGTGCTTCACTCCATTCATAATTAGAGACTCCTCCCCAGAATTTTACTCGCCATATCGGCTGCAAATCCATCCAGATCGGATCGCAAACTGGTTCTGGCGCTCTCGATTTGAGCTCTGAGCTCAGCAAGTTTTGCCTCTTTAGCGGAATCGGCTTCAGTTCGAATCGTCTTCAGTCTGGCATCGCACGCGGCCTGTGCCTCAGCCCGCGCCGAATCCAAAGCAGTCTTGGCCCGTCCTGATGCCTTCGCCATTTTCGCATCTACCTCATCCTGCCGAAGTTTAGCATTTTTCTCGAATTTCGAGATGTTCTCCTGCATTCCCCGGAGTCGTTCAGATCTCTCCCTCAGGATGTTCCTTATGGGCTTATAAAGAACTCCATTGAGGAGAAACATGAGCACAATCATGTTAACAATCTGAATAAACAAAGTAATATCCGTCGTAATCATGTCAGTAGCTCCCGCTCACTTAGGATAACGAAAAAACTTAACATTCATTGTGACAATGAATGATCACCGCATAAGGTATATCTAGAAAATAACGGCTAAAACCGTGCGAATGAAACTGAACCACCATTCACAATAGCAAAAAATTCTTAACGTAAATATATTACTCTGTCAACTTATTTATGAATGCCACTCCGTGGCCGGACGGGCAGCACACCCCGACACACGCAACACGCGCGGTTCGCCATAAATTAACACATTCGGACAGCGATTAACGCCCTTCCCCCCGCAGCAGTTCCCTGACGACGGTCGGGACCGCCTTTATCGCCTCAGCCAATTTATCAACCATCGGCCCCCCGGCCTGCGCCATGTCGGCACGGCCGCCGCCTTTGCCGCCGACGATCCTGGCAACCTTATTGACAATGTCGCCGGCCTTGAGTCTCAAAGTCAGATCGGCGGTGACAATCGCCAAAAGAGCGGCCTTGCCGCCGATGCTGCCGCCAAGAACGGCAACGCCACTCCCGAGAGTATCCCGCACCCGGTCACCGACCTCGCGCAAAGTCTTCGGACTATCGAGTTGTATTTCCGCGGCGACAATCTTGACATCGTCGATCGACTGGGCATTGCCGAGCACCCCATCAAGGTCCGAACTCGCCAGCTGACGGGATAGATCGGCGACCTGCTTATCGAGAGCCTTGAGATTGTGGAGCAGCGTTTCGACCTTGGCGACAATTTCCCCGGCACCGCCGGCACTGAGCAGCGAGGCAAGCTGCCGCTCGCGCCGGTACTGGGTCTGGATATTGGCAAAGGCGGCGCCACCGGCCAGCGCCTCTATCCTTCGTACTCCTGAAGCGACGCCGTTTTCGCTGATGATTTTGACCACGCCGATTTCGCCGGATGCCCCGACATGGGTGCCGCCGCAGAGTTCCTTGCTGAAATCGGCCATGGATACTACCCGGACACTCTCCTCGTATTTTTCGCCGAAAAGCGCCATGGCCCCCTCTTTAAGCGCTTCTTCCCGGGGCAGGGTACGGGTGGTGACCGGGGTATTGTGCCAGATCATTTCATTGACCATCAATTCGACGGTCTCGAGCTCTTCCGGGCTCAGCGGCGAAAAATGGGTGAAGTCGAAACGCAGCCGGTCAGGGCCGACCAGCGATCCCGCCTGCTTGACGTGCTCCCCCAGACATTTTCTGAGGGCGGCATGGAGCAGATGGGTCGCCGAATGGTGGGCGGCGATCGCCCGGCGCCGTTCCTGATCGACAACTAAAGTCACCTCGTTTCCCTCGGTGAGGATGCCCTCTTCGATGGCGATCTCATGGAGGATTATTTTATCCCCGGTAACCGAGGTGGCGACCACCCTGGCCCGACCCGTCGACCAGTGAACCGTTCCGCGGTCACCGACCTGCCCTCCGGATTCAGCATAAAAGGGGGTCCGGGCCACATACAGCCGGCCTTTTTCAGCGGTGCCGAGGGCAGCAACCTTCTTGCCGAAATCATCGAGCAAGCTTTCGACCCGGGCGGTCGTCGCAAGGTCGCCATAGCCGACGAACCGGGCCTTTTTGCCGGCCGCGGCGAGATTTTTCACTCCCTCGTCGAAAAGTTTTACCCCTTCGCCTTTTCGTGACGAACGCGACTTTTCCCGCTGGTTTTGCATTTCATTGAAAAAACCGGTCTCGTCAAAATCGAGGCCCCTCTCCAGGGCAATATCACGGACGATATCAAAGGGAAAACCGTAGGTGTCATAGAGCTTGAAAATGAAACTGCCGGGGATGCGCCGGGAATTTTCCCCGCCCATCCGGGCAATTTCTTCATCCAAAAGGGTCAGACCGTGTTCGAGAGTCTCCCGGAACCGCTCCTCCTCGTTGCTCACCACCTTGGTCAGGAGAGCCTGGGCGTCGGCGAGGTGCGGGTAGGCGGCAGCCATTTCCTCGACCACCGCCCGGCAGACCATCGCCATGAACGGCTTTTCGAGCCCGAGGTATTTGCCGTAGCGCACCGCCCGCCGCATGATCCGCCGCAGGACATAGCCCCGCCCCTCATTGCCGGGTAACACGCCGTCGGCAACGAGAAAGGTGGTGGCCCTGGCATGATCGGCAATGACCCGCATTGCCGTATCGTCGTGGATTTTTTGGCCATAGATATTTCCGGATAACTCCTCGAGTTTTTTAATAATCGGAGTAAA
>JBBRGP010000326.1:0-3088 GCA_038224105.1 Desulfobulbales bacterium
GGGGTCCCCTGAATGATACGTGTCATATATTATCCTTATCCTTTATCTGAAAAAATCAAAAATGCTGGTTATTCCCCATAAGTTACCGAGTACCTCGCTCCTATTTGGCAAACGGGTTTTCGCGGGAAAACTGAATCTCGGCGATAAACCTCGCCAGCTTGCCGACCTCGCTCGAATCCTCGTCATAATGAAAAATATGCGGATGGGTTTCGATATAGGAGGTATCGAAATTACCGGTCACGAAATCCTTCTCATTGGCAATATTGACATAAAATGGAATGGTTGTTTTCGGCCCCCTGATCGCGAAATTCTGAAGACAGCGCTTGAGCCGCCCGACCGTCTCATCCCAGGTGAAACCGTGGACGGTCAGCTTGACCAGCAGGGAATCGTAGACCTCGGGAATGATATAGCCCTGGTAGACGAAACCGTCGAGACGAACGCCGAATCCGCCGGTGGAACGGTACACCGACACCATTTTGCCGCCCTCCGGCATAAAATCGTTTTTCGGGTCTTCGGCATTGATCCGCACTTCAATGGCATGGCCGCGGATCTGAACATCGTTTTGGGAGAAGGAGAGCGGTTTGCCAAAGGCGATATTAATCTGGTTTCTGACGATATCGATGCCGGTGATCATCTCGGTGACCGTATGCTCCACCTGCACCCGGGTATTGATCTCCATGAAATAGAAGTTTTCCTTCTTGTCGATCAGGAACTCGACCGTCCCGGCATTCAAATAGTTGGCGGCCTTGGCGGCCTTGACCGCGGTACTGCAGATCTCCTCGAGCAAGGCCTTGTTCTCTATCATCGACGGAGCGATCTCGATGAGCTTCTGGTTGCGCCGTTGAATCGAACAGTCCCGGGTCCCGAGATGGACGGTATTGCCCTGGCTGTCGGCAAGAACCTGCACCTCGACATGTTTTGGGTTGATCACCACCTTCTCGAGGTAAACGGAGTCGTCGTTGAAGGACGCCAGGGCCTCGGCCCGGGCCACCGGGATCTGCTCCTTCATCTCCCTGTCCGATTCAATCCGGCGAATGCCCCGGCCACCGCCACCCGAAGTCGCCTTGAGCATGACCGGGTAGCCGTAGCGTTTGGCGAATTCAAGGGCCTCGGCGACCCCTTCCCGGCCCTGTTTCAGGTTCTGGGTGCCAGGGACCATCGGAATCCCGGCCTCGGCCATAATCCTCCGGGCGATGACCTTGTTGCCGAGATTGAGGATTATGTCCGAGGTCGGACCAATAAAGGTGATGCCATTATTCTCGCAGGCCTTGGCAAAAAATGGATTTTCGGCGAGAAACCCGTAACCGGGATGAATGGCGCAGGCTCCCGACTTTTTTGCCGCCCGAACAACCTTTTCGATATTGAGATAATCACAGCGCGGCCCAGGCCCCAGGAGGACCGCCTCATCGGCAATGTGGATATGTCGTGACATTTCGTCAGGAGTTTCGTACACCGCGATAGCATCGTAATCCAGTTCCTGAATGGCTCTGATCAAACGGATAGCGATTTCCCCACGATTGGCAACGAGTATTCTTTTTTTCACTGCAGCTCCTTAACCGGATCAGTCCGGCATCTTACGGAAGATATTTCCAAGGTTTTTCAAGACGGGACAACCAGGCACCGCCCCTTGCCGCTGCCTGCTGTCACGGGCGGCGGCGGCCCGACACATCATCTGTATCTCCTACTGACGGATTGGATTTTAATCAGCAATTCTTAGCAAATCAATCAATAATATTTACATACCCCTCTCTCAATGATGCCGGTCCTTCACTATACCCGACCAGCAGGTCTGGACGCTGGGAGCAATGCCATTTTCGGCCGTTTTCGGTTGACGAAACCACCCTTATCAAGTTATATATTGGGGTTTTGTCTGCAGATTCAAGAGGGGCATAAAAAATACTCCCCACCAGCCACTCGCGATGAATTGCCGGAATCCTTCGACTGCCGCAATGCGTCAACAATGATCCGAAACTGCAGCGCACACGGAAAACGTGCACGCGTCACGCCTCCTTTTATTCTCCAACCGCCGGCAAATTACCCGCAACGATCAACGGCTCACATAGAGGACACATCGCCATGAAAGCACTTATCGCCCTGGAAGACGGAACCACCTTCACGGGGCAATCTTTTACCGGGCACGGCGAGGCTGTGGGGGAGATCGTCTTCAATACCTCCCTCAGCGGCTATCAGGAAGTCCTGACCGACCCGTCCTATACCGGCCAGATCGTCACCATGACCTACCCGCTGATCGGCAATTACGGGATCAACCCCGAAGACATGGAATCGGCGGCGATCTACCCCAGAGCTTTCCTGATCAAGGAATATAACGGCTATCCGTCAAACTACCGCTCTACCCGCCCCCTGGCTGAGTTCCTCGGAGAATACCAGGTGCTGGGAGTGGAAGGTTTCGACACCCGGGCGCTGGTCCGGCATATCCGTTCCAAGGGGGCGATGAAGGGCATGGTTTCGACCAGGGACCTCGACCGCGCATCCCTCGTCGAGCGGGCAAACCAGTGGCCCGGCTTCATCGGCCAGGATCTGGTGAGAGACATCACCTGTAAAGAGCCCTACGGCTGGGCCAATAACCGCCCGGTCCCCGGCACCAATTTCACCACCGCCGAGACCGGCCCCGCGCACCGGTTCAAAGTCGTGGCTTTTGACTTCGGGATAAAATACAACCAGCTCCGGCTCCTTACCGAAAGAGGCTGCCGGGTCCAGGTGGTGCCGGCGGGCACGAGTGCCGACGCGGTTCTGGCCATGCAGCCGGACGGAGTTTTCCTCTCCAACGGCCCCGGCGATCCGGCGGGAATAGAGGGTGTCGTCGAAACTGTCCGGACGCTGCTCGGCAAGGTGCCGATCTTCGGGATCTGTCTCGGTCATCAGATCCTCGGCCTGGCCTACGGCGGCACCGCCTATAAACTCAAATTCGGCCATCGCGGCGGCAATCAGCCGGTCAAGGACCTGACCACCGGCCATGTCGAAATCACCTGCCAGAACCATGGCTTCTGCATCGACATCGCCAGCCTGCCGGCGGGGGAGGTCGAGATAACCCACATCAACCTCAACGATAACAGCCTGGAAGGCATGC
>JBBRGP010000327.1:0-3078 GCA_038224105.1 Desulfobulbales bacterium
ACGATACTTTATGTAGTCGAGGTAAATCCGGTAGCGGGCGTCGGGCCGGAAGATGACCTTGAGCATGTCAAAATACATCTTGTAGTACCAACCGTCATGATCCTGGCCGGGAAAGGCGGCGTGGCGAAGCAGGGTTTTGTCGGGCACGATCAAGGCCCGGAGGTGCAGGTCGTCGTCATCAAAAAAATAGTCGACCAAGTCCAGGTAGAGGGCTTTGCCGGCGGGCGAAACCTTGGTCCACTTGACTTCGAAATGAGGCGGCAGCCCATGCATCTGTTTGATCTCCCGCAGTCTGACGGCAATCTCCCGGGTCTTATCCAGCGGGCACCAGACCGCGCCCAGCACCATGGCCTTCTGGTGGTCGTTTTCCAGATGGCAGGATTCGTCGCAGTAGATATTAAAGGTTTCGCTCATCGTGCCCCCCTCACGCCACAGTGACCTGGCCGTTCATCAGCATGGGCAGGAGCCAATCACGGAGTTTGGTGAGGTGCTGGTTTTCCTTGGTGTTGTTGGCTATCTTTTCGAAGACTGCCTCGACAACTGTGGCGTATTGCTCGACAACGGCAGAGTTTGGGATAGCAAGACTGGTAAATTCAATGTCATTCGAGACAATGGAGTCGAAGACCGAGCCAGACGACTTCACCTCCAAGTGGTGGATTAATTCCTTCGCAAGGAAGAACAGGTATACGTAACTGATGCCGGGTTTGGTGCGAAGCGCATAGCAAGATTGGTTCATAGCCATATCGACACCGGCCAAAGCCAATTTGCCAACTGCATAGTCCCTTATTTGTGTTTGAGAAGATTGCCGACCGTGCTGATCTCGACATAGGAGGCGCCGTAGGCCGACCCGAAATTACCGGCCAGGACGGTGATCAGGCTCTCGGCATCGAGATGCTGCTCGATCATCAACCGGTTCAGCGCCCGGTGCAAAAATTCGTGGGAAGAGACGTCTTTCGGCATGAAGGCGGCGTGCACCCCATAAGACAGGGCCAATTCGCGCATCACCCGCTTGTCGTAGCACTGGGCAAAGATCGGGTTTTCACCCCGGTAGGCGGCAAGACTGAGAATCGTCCTGCCGCTGATCGAATCGGCGACCAGCGCCTTGGTCTTCAGGCGCAGGGAGGCCTTGACGGCGGCCTTGGCCAGATAGCTGGTAACACTGTTTTCAGTCTCGTACGGGGAGTCGGTGAAACTGGTCAGGCTTGATTCAATCTCTTCGGCAATTTTCGTCATCATCGCCACCGCTTCGAGCGGGTACCTGCCATAGGCAGTCTCCGCCGAGAGCATGATCGCGTCGGTACGGTCGAGGCAGGCATTGGCGACATCGGAGACCTCTGCCCGGGTCGGCCTTGGCGACGTGACCATCGACTGGAGCATCTGGGTGGCGATGATCACCGGTTTTCTCCGCTCGATGCATTTTTTGACCAGCCGTTTCTGGATGATCGGAATCCTTTCCGCCGGAATCTCGATGGCGAGATCGCCGCGGGCGACCATTACGCCGTAAACATGGTTAAGGATTTCGTCGATGTTGTCCACACCCTCCTGATTTTCGATCTTGGCAATGATTTTGATCGAACTCCGGGTGGCGTCGAGGATCTCCTGGATGGCCAGGACATCGTCTTTTCGGCGAACAAAGGAATGGGCGATGAAATCGATATTCTGTTCCGCCGCGAACACGACGAAGGCCCGGTCTTTCTCCGACAGGGAGGGAAGGTTTCTGATCTTCACCGAGGGCAGATTGATACTCTTTTTTCCTTTGATAACGCCGTCGTTTCTGACCTCGCAGAGCAAAACGTCCTGGTTTTTTTCCCGGACCTCGAGCTCAACTTCCCCGTCATCGATCAAAATCCTGTCACCGGCCGTCATTTCATCGACAAAATGATCGTAGTTGACGCAGATTTTTCCCGGCATGCATTCGCCATCCTTATCGCCGACCACCCAGAGCATATCCCCGGCCATTACCGGGATGTCGGCCCTGGCCGCGGTTGTCCTGATTTCCGGCCCCTTAGTATCGACCATGATGGCAATCCGCTCGGAGACCTTGCGGACATTTTCGATCACCACCAGCGCCTCGGCGGGTGTCTGATGGGCGGTATTCAAACGCACCACATCCATTCCGGCCTGATGCAGCCGGGCAAGAAAGGGGACGTCGCACATCTGGTTGGATATTGTCGCGATGATTTTGGTCTTTTTCATGCAGCCCCTCGAGGGTAAAGGGATGGGTGTCCGGCAAGAGTTCGAATTCCTGAAATGGTACGTTTGATTCCAAAAAATTGCAAGGACGCTCGGGAGGTTCACTCTCCTTGGCTTTTTTTTCTGAAAATCGGGTTGCGAAGCAGCGCCGGCAAGTCAAAGACAAACAGCCGCCGAATGGTAAGGAATTGACCCGTAAACGCCGAATCGACAGACCGGTTCCGACTGGAACCACCAGCATTGCCTAGAAAAAAAGTTGCGTCGGCAGGTGCAATATTTTAGGATTGATTTATCGAGGAAAAAGTGCGGATCTGTCATTTTTTCACAGCCTTCCGCACCTCCCCAGCGCTGTACATCAGGAGGGCTACTCCATGCTGAAAGAGAAAGGGAAATCAGCGCAGGTGCCGTTCAGGAAAAGGCTCGCCGCCGCCACCTTGCTATATCTGAGCCTCCTGTCGCTCCTCCTCTTTTCGCCGGCGCACCCGGCCTGGGCCAAGGACGGGGCAGCGGCCGCCGGAAAAGAACTCCGGGTGCAGCGCATCACCCCGGCTGGGCTGGAAGTTCCGCCAGGGCGACAGCTGGTTATCCAGTTTGATCGACCGGTGGTGCCGCTTGGCCGCATGGCGCGTAGCGCCGAGGAAATCCCGGTGACCTTTGAACCCCGGTTGAACTGCCAGTGGCGCTGGCTGGACCAGACAACTCTGACCTGTATTCTCGGTGAAGGGGACGGCCTGCAACCGGCCACCGAATACCGGATGGTCGTCAGCCCGGGAATTGTCGCCGTTGACGGGACCACCCTCGCCAAACCGGTACGCCATAGTTTTTTGACGATGCGGCCGCGGGTGACCGAGGCCTGGTTCAAGACCTGGCTCAGTCCGCGGTTGC
>JBBRGP010000328.1:0-3073 GCA_038224105.1 Desulfobulbales bacterium
GGGACTATACCTTCTTTGTCGAGCCTGTTCCCTACTGGGAGCCGGCCGAGGATCTCTTTATCATCCACTACACCAAGGTCTGCGTCAATGCCCTGGGTCTGGAGGAGGGCTGGGACCAGCCGGTGGGCCTGGAAACCGAGATCATCCCTTTGACCCGTCCCTACGGCTTCTGGACCGGCAATATCTTTACCGGCAAGGTTCTGGTAAAAGGCCAGCCGGTGCCGAACGCCGAGGTTGAAGTGGAGTACCTCAATGCCTCGCCGGGTATTAAAAAGAAGCTGACGGCACCGAGTGACCCCTATATTACTCAGGTGGTCAAGGCCGATGCCAACGGAGTCTTTTCCTACGCCATGCCCAAGGCTGGCTGGTGGGGCTTTGCCGCCCTCAACGAGGCCTCCTGGAAGATGAAAAAAGACGATGTGGAAAAAGGTATTGAAATCGGGGCGGTGTATTGGGTACATACCATTGACACCAAATAAACGGTGCCGGAGATAAGCGGCATGGTCGGAGCTTCTTACTTATGAACAGGGCGGACGCGATGGTGAATCGACAATTTAAAATGGCCGGATTGGCGGGGGTGGTGGCCATCCTCCTCCTCGCAGCTGCTCCGGCCTTGGCCCACAAGGTCAATATCTTTGCCTATGTGGAGAACGGAACCGTCTATACCGAGAGATATTTTCCCGACGGCAAGGCGGTGGAAGAGGGGAGCGTCGAAGTCCTCGACGGAGCCGGCAGAAAACTGCTGGAGGGCAAGACCGGCAAGGATGGCCACTTCTCCTTTCCCCTGCCGGGCAAGAAGGAGGATCTGACTATTGTCATCAATGCCTCCATGGGGCATAAAAACAGCTTTGTCTTGAAAAAGACGGAGATGTAGGGAGGATTGACGTCGATGATTGACGGATCGAGGCGGATTGCTGTCAAAAAACAGGTGACGGCATCATTTTTTGCGATGGCGGCGATCTTTTTCCTGGCCACGTCGCCAATGGCCGAGGGGCCGGCTGGTCCGCTCGAACAGGCACCCGAGGCCCAGACCACAAGCCCCGGCCAGTGCCAGGAGCTTGTCGCCCTTTTGGCTGAGCAGGATCAAAAGAACAGCCGCGAATTCCGGCAGATCAAACGGGAGATCGCCGCCCTGGCCCAAGAGGTGGCGGAGCCCGGCATGCGTGAGATCCTCGGGGGAGTCGGTTATATTTTCGGGCTCGTCGGGGTAGCGGCCTATGTCGTTTCCCGCAATAAAAAAGGCGGCGAGGGAGGGCACTAGGCCATGCATATCTCCGACGGGGTGCTGCCGGCAACCGTGACCATCGCCTCCTACGCCGCCGCCCTTGCCGGGGCAGCCTGGAGTTTGAAGCAGGTGAGGAATGAAGATCTCCCCAAGATCGCCGTGGTGACTTCGTCTTTTTTTGTCGCCTCCCTTATCCATCTGCCCTTCGGGCCGACCAGTGTTCACCTGATTCTGCCCGGGATTGTCGGGGCCTTGCTCGGCCCCGCCTCCTTTATATCGATTGCCCTGGGGCTCTTTCTCCAGTCGATTCTCTTTCAGTTCGGCGGGCTTACCGCCCTTGGCGCCAACACCCTGATGATGGGGGTACCCGCCTTGTTCTGCGGCCTGCTTTTTCGGGGTATCCGGGGAACGACGGCACTTCGACACGGCATCGCCGGAGCGATCTGCGGGGGCTTGGGGACGGCCCTCGCCGCCATGATCCTTGCCGGTTTTTTAACGACTGCCGGCGAGGATTTTTTTGGCGTCGCCAAGCTCGCCCTGGCTGCCCATGTTCCGGTTTTCATAATCGAGGCCGGGGTTTCAGCCTTTGCCATGCTCTTTCTCTTTCGAGTCAAGCCGGAACTCCTCGGCACTGGGCGGTATGGCGGATGACCGTCAACCCGGAAATCCACCTTTCCCTGGCGGCGGTTCTGGCTGCGGCGATCTGCCTGGCCGTCTCTTTTTATCTCGCTGCCTGGCTGGTTCGCCGCGGGGGCGGCCGCCGGCGGCCCTCCGGCACCGGCGAACCAAACTGGTCGGTGCCGACCCTCGATGCCTTTGCCGACCGCACCTCCTTCTTTCATCAGTGGGATCCCCGCCATAAGCTGGTCAGTCTCTTTCTCTTCTGTTTTCTGGTGGTCTCCCTCAAATCGTTGTTATGGAGCGCCATAGCCTTCGGCCTCACGGTCGTTGCGGCGTTCGCCTGCCGGATCCCTCTGCATCGGGCGGGTAAAAGGCTGTTGGCCATGGCCGGTTTCCTGACCATGTTTATGGTGATGCTGCCTTTCACTTCGCCGCTGCGAAGCGGCGAGGCCCTGGTCTATCTGCCCGGCCTGGATGGCTTGCCCTTTCACATGGCCGGCTTTCACCTGGCGCTGACCATCGTCGTCAAGGCCTGTGCCGTCGCCCTGATGATGGAACCGCTTTTCGCCACCGCCCCGCTCCCGGTAACCTTGGCCGCTTTATCCCGCCTCGGCGTACCGGATGCGGTGGGCCAGATGGTTCTTCTCTGCCACCGCTATATTTTTGTCTTTCTGCATGAAATGACCCGGATGTATCGCGGCATGCGGGTCCGGGGCTTTGTCCCCGGCACCGATATCGGTACCATGAACGCCATGGGCAATTTTCTTGGCATGCTCTTTGTCCGCTCCTTCGAGCGGACCCAACGGGTTTACGATGCCATGCTCTGTCGCGGTTACGACGGCCGGTTCCCCTCCTTCACCTGTTTTACCGCAACAGGAAAAGACTGGACAAAAGCTGTTCTATGGGGATTAATCGGTCTGATGTTGCTCGTTTTTGACAGGATAGGCGGCAATTTTTTTTAGCAGGCTGCCAACTGTTGTTGCCCCTCTCTCACAATTTCCACAAACCGACCGGATACCGCCATGCATTTCATCCACGATGAGAAGATCCGCAACCTCCATCGCCCGCCGCTCTTTTCCCTCGATCAGGTCTCCTTCCGCTATCCTGACGACACCCCGGCCCTGCGCCGAGTTTCGCTGAAGATACACGCCGGCGATCGGATCGCCCTGGTAGGACGCAATGGTTCGGGTAAGACCACCCTGGTCAAGCATCTCAACGGACTACACA
>JBBRGP010000329.1:0-3049 GCA_038224105.1 Desulfobulbales bacterium
GAGACCCCTTCGATGCTGTACAGGCAAGGGCTATTCATAGCTTCTGCCCTTTTGCTTCTGGCGGAAGATCACACAGAAAAACGGCCCACCGATCAGGGCGGTGAGGACGCCGATCGGCACCTCCACCGGCAGTACCGCCCGGGTCGCGGTGTCGGCGACCAGCAGCAGGATGGAACCGGCAAAAGCCGAAGCCGGCAGGAGCTTGCGATTGTCCGGGCCGACCAGATAGCGCATGAGATGCGGGACAATGAGGCCGATGAAGCCGATGATGCCGGCAACCGCCACGCAAACCGCGGCGACCAGCGAAGCGGTGAGCAGGAGGATTTTCCTGACCCGGGCGGTATCGACGCCGAGGGCGTCCGAGGACCGGCGGCCGAGGCTCATGATGTTCAGATCGCGGCCATAAAAGAGCGTTACCGCCCCCCCGACCAGGACCGCCCCGCCGACCAGCGCCACCCCGTTCCAGGTGCTGGCGGAAAAGCTGCCCATCAGCCAGAAGATGATGATCGCCACCTGCTCGTCGGCCAGGTATTTCAAGAAACTGATGCCGGCCGAGAGGATGGCGCCGACGATGACCCCGGAGAGGATGAGGGTCTGCGCCGAAATCTGGCCGTGAAAGGTCGAGAGCCGCATGACCACCAACAGGGTGAGAATGGCGCCGACAAAGGCAAAGAGCGGAGTCGAGAAGTGGCCGAGCAGGGTGACGTTGGCGAGGAGGGCCAGCGAGGCTCCGAAGGCGGCGCCGCTGGAAATGCCCAGGGTGTAAGGGTCGGCCAGGGGGTTGAGGAGAATGCCCTGGTAGATGACCCCGCTCATCGCCAGTCCCGCCCCGACCAGGGCGGCGGTGAGGATCCGCGGCAGCCGGACATCGATGACCACGTAGGGTACGGTTTTCTCGAGACCGTCAAGCAGCGAACGATCGCCGAAGAGGTGGGCGCCGATCACCCGGAGGATGCTTTCCGGACCGATAACCATAAAGCCCATGCCCGTCGAGACAATGATCGTCAGAACCGTGCCGGCGGCGAGGATAAAGGTCAGCGGCAGAAACTTTTTATCGGCTGGGCGATGCACGGCGGCACTATTTTTTGGTTTCGGTTCGAGCATCAGGCCAGAAAGTAATAACAGAGTGCGACAACAATGACGCAGAGAGCTCGCGCCACCTGGCTCGCCCCGACCAGCTGCAGGGCCAGTCGCGGCGAATAGATTCCGGTGTAGTAGGGCAGTTGATGGCGAATTGCCCGGATCGGCGTCGACAGGACATTGCCGACCAGGAGGGCCAAAACCACATCCTTGGTAGTGAGACTGTTTTCGGCAAGGAGCACGCTCGCAGCCGCAAGACCCGCGGAAAATTCGGTGGTCACATGGAGCACGACAATGCCGAGACTCTGCGGATTCAGCCAGGACAAAAACCAGGCCTTGGCGGCGATGTACTCCTCAAGCCGGGTAAATAAACCATATCTGTTGAAAAGAAAAAAGAGGATATAGACCGGGATCATGAACAGCAGGACCTTGCCGATCCGTTTTTTCAACCGTTTACCGCTTTTTACCAGGGCCTCCCGCCAGCCGATTCTGGTCTGGCCCGGGGCGGCCTGGTAGGCGCCGCCGTCGCTTGCCGGCAGGAGCAGGCGGCCGCCCGCCACCACCAGCATGGTCTGGAGAATGGCGGCCGCGAAGGTCAGGCCGACATAGAGGAAAGCCCCGCCTTTGATCATCGGCGCGGTGAGAAAAAAGACCGTCGGCAGATGGAGGAAGAAGCGCGGCAGCGAGTTGAAGAGATTGGCGAGATACAGCTCGGTCCTGCCCATTCGCCCCTGATCGTAGGCCTCGGCAAGCATGGTGTTGGAGGAAACGCCCGAGATGAAGGCGATCGAAAAACTTGCCCCGGTGACTGAGGACAACCGGCCCATGGTGAGCAGGGGGCGAACCACCGCCGCCAACCGGTGGGTCCAGTTCAGGCTTTCGATGAAATTGGCGACGAAGAGACCAAGGGTGATGAAGAAGGCGATTCTGGCCAGCGGCAGGATGATCTGCGGCCAAAGCTGTGCGAGGAGATCCTGTTCCATGGTGTTCGCATCAGGAATGTTGAGATTACCGCTCGCCTCTGGTCCCGGTCCCGGGACTGGTGGCTGGCGGCGAACCGTTTGCATGATAATTGAGCGGCGATACTACACCCGACGATCAAGAAAGAAAATAGTTATTATGGCCCCTTAGTCGAGAGTCACGGCAGGACGGGGTTTGGGAGCCGGCGAGGCCCTGGCGGGAAAAAAGAGTTGACTTTCTCTTGGTCGGCTTGTTAACCTGCGCCCGCATTTCAGGTGCTGTTCGGTCCCTTGGTAAAATATACCGCTGTTTCGTTTAAAAAGAGCCGCGGAAAATATCTTATCAGAGGGACGCATCCCGCTTCTGCGGGATGACAACGAAAGCTCAAATGAGAACCTCGTGTGAGTCGAGGACGGGCCCGCCGCTGTAACCGGGAACAGATTTCACGTTAAACCACTGGGATTTACTCCTGGGAAGGTGTGAAAGATGGATGATCCGGAAGTCAGAAGACCTGCCTGAAATGTCGGTATTGATGATCCCGTGGTCAAGGATTTTTCAATCGATGCGAGGAAAACAGGGAATCCCCGGATCATCTGCTATGATTCGGGGTTTTTTTTTCTCCGGATCGCAACATTTACTGCAAGGAGGATATCCCATGTTTCGAGCTGTTGGGAAGATTGGAGGACTGGTGCTCGTGTTGCTGTTACTGTCGGCCGGCATGGCCGCGGCCGCGGATCAACATCCGGAGGAAGGGAAGACGGCGATCCTTCTTGCCGGCTTCGGCACCACCGTGCCGTCGGCCGTCAAGGCCATCGTCAATATCAGCGACCAGGTGCGGAAGGCCTATCCGAACACAGAGGTGCGGATCACCTTTACCTCCAATATGGTCCGCTCGGTGTGGCGAAAACGCCGGGTCGAGGCCGATAAGTGGCTGAACCAGGGCATTCCCGCCGAAATTCTCAATGTCAAAAACGTCACCCAGTGCCTGGGCGACCTCCAGGAGGATGGC
>JBBRGP010000330.1:0-3038 GCA_038224105.1 Desulfobulbales bacterium
GATAATGAAACCTTTGAATTCCTTTTCACGACTTTCAATAGAGCGCTTAGCCTCCTCGATGGCCAGGGGATCGATGCCGAAAACGATCCCCTGTTCGGCAATAAGGGCGTGCAGGTCGAAGTGATGCAGGGAATGGCCTTCCGCCAAGGGCGGATGAACGGCGAGGGTCACCTGCATGCCGTCGGCAGGAATTTGCAGCAGCGGTTCGATCGAGACGACAGTGACCGGGGCCGGTTGGTCCTTGCGGCGGATTTTCACCACCTTCGGGTAGCCGGGAACAGTGGCGACAATTGCTTCTTCATCTTTTGAGAGTTCGGTGTATTCCCCGGGTTCGACCGGCGCCTTCTCGAAACCTTTCGCGGCAAACCGCGGGAAATCAGGGAAATCGGCGAGGAGTTGGCCGGCCATGACGAGTTCGGTTACCGGAATTGTATCGGTTGTATAATCATCTCCTATTTTCACAAAGTGTGTGGCAAAGTGAAATGTCGGCTCGAGAATCTTTTTTTTGTCTTTGCCATTATCTGCTGATTGCCCATTCATATCCGCGTCCGGGGTAAAAGAGAACGGTTGTTTACATTTGGTGGACTGGCCCGTATGATGGTCCGATGACCAATCAGAGGAAAGCGTATATTTTTGCCTTGATCACCGTCGGGCTGTGGTCGACGGTCGCCACCGTCAGCAAGCTGAGTCTCAGATATCTCAGTCCCGCTGAACTGCTCCTGTATGCCTGCGCTGTTTCCAGTATCGTCCTGTTTTGCGTCCTGCGGGCCCAGCGCAAGCTGTCCGGCCTTCTTGCCTTGTCCAGGCAGGAGTGGCTGACTTCGATCGGGTTTGGCCTGCTCAACCCTTTTTTTTACTACCTTATTCTCTTTAAGGCCTATGATCTTCTGCCCGCCCAACAGGCCCAGATTATCAACTACACCTGGGCGATCACCCTTTCCCTGCTGTCCATACCCCTGCTTGGACAAAGGGTGGTCGGCAGGCAATGGCTGGCCATTGGCGTAAGTTATGCCGGAGTGCTGGTCATTGCCACCCGGGGTGAGCTGCTGGCTTTACACTTCGAGAATCCGCTTGGGGTGGGTCTGGCCCTGCTGTCGACACTGCTCTGGGCTCTCTACTGGATCTTGAATACCCGCGACAAACGTGATCCTGTCCTCGGACTGTTTCTCAATTTTGTCTGCGCTTTCCCTTTTATCTTCGGCTATGTCATCTATGCCGAGGGACTGCGCCGGGTTCCTTTATATGGTTTGGCGGGGGCGATCTATATTGGTATTTTCGAGATGGGGGTGTCCTTCATCTTTTGGTTGATGGCCATGAAGTACACAGAAAGTACGGCGAAAATCGCCAATCTGATCTTTATTGCCCCCTTCGCCTCACTGTTTTTCATCCATTTTCTGGTGGGCGAGGAGATCTACCCTTCCACCCTCGCCGGTCTGGTACTGGTCATGGGTGGGCTGGCTATTCAATCGTTGTCCACTCCTGCCAAAAAGGGCGAAGGCCGTTGAAGGTTTTCCCTGCTCCTTGCGGGCTGGTGTCGCTTGGCCAGGGAAATCTCAGGCAGCCTCGTTATTTTTGTTCCGACTTTAAAACGGCGAGGAAGGCAGTCTGCGGGATATCGACATTGCCGACCGTCTTCATGCGTTTTTTCCCGGCCTTCTGTTTCTCAAGCAGTTTTCGTTTTCTTGAGATATCGCCGCCGTAACACTTGGCGGTGACGTCTTTGCGGAGCGCCGAAATGGTGGTTCGGGCAATGATGGTGCCGCCGATGGCCGCCTGGATGGCGATCTTGAACATCTGCCGCGGAATCTCCTCTTTCAGCATTTCGCAGGCATGCAGTCCTCTGGCCCGGGCATTGTCGTGGTGCACCAGCTGCGAGAGGGCGTCGACGACCTCGCCATTGACCAGAATGTCGAGTTTTACCAGGTCGCTTCTGCGGTAATCGAGCATGGCGTAATTGAAGGAACCGTAGCCTTGGGTCAAGGATTTCAAGCGGTCGTAAAAATCGTAAATGACCTCCGCCAGGGGAAGCTCGCACTGCAATTCGATTCTCCCCGGGGTCGGGTAGTGGAAACTGGTGTTTTCCCCGCGCCGTTCCATGCAGAGGGTCATGACCACTCCCATGTACTTCTCCGGAATGAGGATCGTCGCCTTGATAAAAGGCTCCTCAACTCTGGCGATATGGGCGGGGTCGGGAAAATGGGCGGGATTGTCGACATGCTTGGTTTTACCGTCGGCAAGATGGAAAATGTATTGGACCGAGGGTACGGTAAGGATCAGTGAGATATCGAATTCCCGTTCCAGACGTTCCTGGATAACTTCCAGATGCAACAGTCCGAGAAAGCCGCAGCGGAATCCAAAACCGAGGGCGACCGACGAATCCTTTTCAAAGGTGAGGGCGGCGTCGTTGAGTTTCAGTTTTTCGAGGGCGGTGGCGAGATCCTCATATTCATCGGTGTTGATTGGGTAGATTGATGAAAAGACCACCTGCTGCACCTCTCTGAAGCCGGGGAGCGGGGCGGTGGCGGGGGCGTCGCGCAGGGTGATGGTATCGCCCGGCCGGGTGTCCTGTACCGTTTTAATGCCGGCCAGGATATAGCCGACCTCGCCGGCGGAAAGCTGCTTCCGCGCCTCCCGGTGCAGTTTGAATACTCCGACCTCCTCTACCCGGTACTCCCGACCGTTGGCCATGAAACGGATAACATCCCCTGCCGTAACCGTACCGTTGACGATTCGCACCGAAATGAGGGTCCCCCGAAACGAGTCGTAATTGGCATCAAAGATGAGAGCCTGCAACGCGGCGTTCGGATCGCCCTTTGGGGCCGGCAGCTTCTTGACAATGGTTTCAAAGAGTTGCGGGATGCCGGTACCGAGTTTGGCGGAACAGAACTGGACGAGTTCGCTGTCCAGACCGAGATCCTCTTCAATCTGCAGGGCGATTCGCTCAGGTTCCGCGGATGGCAGATCGATCTTGTTGATTACCGGGATGATCTCCAGATCGTTCTCCATGGCCAGATAAAGATTGGCCAGGGTCTGCGCTT
>JBBRGP010000331.1:0-3024 GCA_038224105.1 Desulfobulbales bacterium
GACCGGAACGTACGTGGCGGTTCCAGAAATCAAGGTGCAGCCACTGCCAGCTGCCCCGCTCCCAATTGCAGCAGGAGGAGCAGTTGCAGTAGGCGGTCGCCTCCATGACTTTGGTGACCTGCGTCCTGGCACAGCCGCCGCACAGGAAGAGAGACAAGAGGAGTGGGACGACGGCGCGCTGCCAGGGCAGAGCATAAAAGAAACGGATGAGGGGAAGCTGTCGCTGGACCATGTTCTGGAGTTACGGATATTTTTGAAGCGACTTCCGGGGAAATAACGGCTGGGCCGGAAGATGGTCTGTATCTCTGGATGGTAACACGTTTTCGGTCCGGGGAATAGAGGAGAAACGTCGATCGCGGCCGCTGTGAGGTGGTTCTGCCCCCGAATGGCAATTATTGTCCAACTTGCGGGTGGCCTGGGCGACCTGCCTCAGGTCCGATAGAACCACTTTTTAATCTCTTCCCCGGTGAACCGTTTGACCACTGGCCTGCCATGGGGACAGTGGGAAAAGAGGTCGGCTCGGGCCATTTCATTAAGGAGCTTGTCGATTTCCGGCTGGCTCAGAGCCGTGCCGGCTTTTACCGCGGCCTTGCAGGCCATGGCCGCCAGGATGTCTTCGAGAAACCCGCCTCTGTCGCTGCCGCGGCTCTCACTGCCGAACTGTTCGAGAACTCCGAGAAAAAGTTCCCGGGGATCGGTGGTGCCGGCGAGCGCGGGGACGGTGGAAATTATCGAGGTGTTGCCGCCGAAATCGCTGATGGTAAAACCCATGCGGTCGATCTCCTCGACGTTTTTTTCGACCAGCTGGGCCTGAAAATTGGTGAGCTCGATCGTCGCCGGGAACATCAGGGTCTGGCGGACGAGAGTCCCGGTATGGTATTGGCGGCGCAGTTTTTCGTAGAGCAGCCGTTCATGGGCGGCGTGCTGATCGATGACCAGGAGACCTTCGTCGCTCCGGCAAAAAATATAGAGGTTGTCAAATTGGCCGATGATCAGCAGGTTGTGGCCGGCCGGTCGCGGTTCCACAGGCTGGGCCGGTCGCGGCAGGGAGTGGTTACCTTGCCGGTCGGAAGGGTTGGGCAGGGGTTCGGCGGTGGTAAACAGAGATTGCGGCCGAGCGGTGGTTACCGCGCCACGGTCCGGGGCGGGTGGTGGCGGAGACGGTTCGATTGTCTGCGGCGGCCAGCTGTCCTGGGTCGCGCGGTTCTCCAAGGACGGTTCGTCCTGATCAAAGAACGGCGGGTTCTGGACGAGTTTGGCATCGAGGGGAATGGCGGTCGTCTCGATGGTGCGGTCCTTGCCGAAGATTATTCCCTTGAGAGCTGCCTGATGATCGCGCAAGGCCCTGGCCACCGCCTGGTTCAGCAGGTCATGGATCTCGCGGGCATTGCGGAAGCGAACCTCGTGTTTAGCCGGATGGACATTGACATCGACTTCATCCGGCGGGAGGGTGAGATGGATCAGGCCGGCGGGATTTTTGCCCTTCATCAGAAAGCCCCGCATCCCTTCCGTTACCCCGTGGACGATCATTCGGTCCCTGATCGCCCGGCCGTTGACGAACAGGCGCAGCCGGGCGGGGCCGATGGTCACCCGTTCCGGGGGGATGAGAACACCGGACACCGCGCGGCCGGTGCCAGCAGAACCACCGGTCGCGACCTCAATAAAGGGACCGTCGTAATGGAGGATGGCGGCCAGCCTTTGCGATACGGACAGGGTCCGGTCCAGGGAGAGAACCTCCCGGCCGTCGACTCTCAGAATAAGGGTCGCCGCCGGGGAACCGAGGGCATAACTCTTCACTACCTCTTCGATGTGGCCCAGTTCGGTGCGGCTGGTCCGGAGAAATTTCCGCCGGGCCGGGGTGTTGCCGAAGAGATTGCGGATTTCGCAGGTTGTGCCGAGGCTGCAGCCGATTTGCTGGACCTTGGTAAGTTTGCCGTAGTCGAGGACGACCCTCGTCCCGAGCGGTGAGGCGGTGGGCCGGGAGGTCATGGTGAGCTGGGAGACCGAGCCGATGGAGGGAATGGCCTCCCCGCGAAAGCCGAGGGTGGCAATGGCCGCGAGATCCTTTTCGGTGGCGATTTTAGAGGTACCATGGCGCTCGAGGCAGAGAAGCAGGTCGTCCTCGTCCATCCCGGTGCCGTCGTCGATGATCCGGATCAACCGGGTGCCGCCGCCTTCGATCTCAATTTCGATGCGGCCGGCCAGGGCATCAAGGCTGTTTTCCAGCAGCTCTTTGACCACCGAGGCCGGGCGTTCGACGACCTCGCCGGCGGCGATCTGATTGGCAAGCTGTTCGGGGAGTATACGGATTTTTGGCATGTTCCCGACTTTCCTGTTGATAGTTCACTGGCAGATGGTAGAGTGCTGCAGGCAGGCCATTGTGGTCTTGGTCAGAGGCGGAATATTACCATGAGTTTCCCGAAAGTGTCACCTCCTAAACAAACCGAGCCGGCACCCAAACCGGCCGGCCAAACCGTCGCCGGCCGCACCGTTTATAGGGAAAACCATATCTCCTTTTTCTTTATTCTGATCTGCCTGCTTCAGACCGCCTTTCTGGCCGGGCTTTTATACCTGTTGATCAGCCTGAAAATCCCCGATATCGACGCGGTCGCCGGCTATAATCCGTCGCAGGCCACCGTCATCTATGATCGCCGCGGCCGCATCGTCGACCGGATGTTCATCGAGGACAGAACGGTAATTCCCCTGGCGACGATGTCGCCCTTTTTACCCAAAGCCTTTGTCGCCGCCGAGGACGGACGGTTTTATGATCATCCCGGCCTGGATTTCTTTTCGGTCGTGCGGGCGGCCGTCAATAATCTCTGGGAGGGAGAGCGGGGCCAGGGTGGGTCGACGATCACCCAGCAGGTCATCAAATCGTTGCTGCTGACGCCGGAAAAGACCTATGTCCGTAAATTCAAAGAGGCGATCTTGGCCTGGCGGATCGACAAACTGCTGAGCAAGGAGGAGGTTCTCCACATCTACCTCAATCAGATATATCTCGGCGAAGGGGCCTATGGCGTCGAG
>JBBRGP010000332.1:0-2953 GCA_038224105.1 Desulfobulbales bacterium
GCCGCACCGGGTTGCCAAAATGTCGGGCATCGGCTGTTCCTCCAAGACGCCCGCCTACTTCCTCGGCAGGTCGCACGGCTTCAACTCAGTGCATGGACGCATGCCCTCAGTCGCCACCGGGGCCAATATGGCCAATCGGGAACTGCTCTATATCGGCATCTCCGGCGACGGCGATACCGCCTCAATCGGCATGGGCCAGTTTGCCCACGCCCTGCGCCGTAATCTCAATCTCAATTATATCTGCATGAACAACGGTTGCTACGGCCTCACCAAGGGCCAGGACTCGGCCACCGCCGACCGCGGTTCGGCAGGCAAGCAAGGCATCCCCAATCCCTATTCGTCCATCGATCTCTGCGAGCTGGCAATCGAGCTCGGGGCGAGCTATGTGGCTCGTGGCTTTTCCGGCGACAAGCAGCAGCTGGTACCGCTGATCAAGGGGGCCTTTGCCCACAACGGCCTGGCCTTCATCGATATCATCTCACCCTGCGTGACTTTCAACAACACCGCTAACTCGACGAAAAGTTACGAGTACGTGAGGGAGCATATCGAAGCGACCAATACCTTCGATTTCGTACCGCTCCAGCAGGAAATTCTCACCCAGTACCCGGCGGGGACCAGCCAGGAGATACTCATGCACGACGGCAGTATCCTTCATCTGCATAAGGCTGATGCCGGCCTGGAGGTCACCAGCCGGCGTAAAGCAGTGGACAATCTCGAGGAGGAAAAGGCTAAAGGCCACCTGCTCACCGGCCTGCTCTACGTCAACCAGGACATCATGGACACCCACGATATCATCAACTCGACCCTCCGCCCCCTCAACAGCCTGACCGAGGCGGACCTCTGCCCGGGCAATGCGGCTCTGCAAAAGATCAACGAGGGACTGAGATAGCCGTGGCGGCAGGCTAAGGCTCGACGCTTTTCCGGCCGGGGCAGGCCGCTAGGATGGGGGAAAGTTTTATTGTTTCAGAAACCAGGGTTGCCTTCCACCGGTAAGGATCTCTACCCCGTCTCCAGTCACCAGCAGGGTGTGCTCGAACTGGGCGCTTCTGGCCAGGTCGGCGGTAACCGCCGTCCACCGGTCCGGCCAAATGAGGCATTCGGCGGTACCGATATTGATCATCGGCTCTATGGTAAAGGTCATGCCCTCCTCGAACTGGGTCGCGTTATCCGGTTCATAGAAATGGGCGACATAGGGCACCATATGGAAGTTCTCGCCGATCCCGTGTCCGGTAAACTCCCGGACGACGCTGAAACCATTCTCCTGGGCAGAGGCTTCGATCACCAGGCCGATTGCCCGGAGATATTGGCCCGGCCGGACCACATCGATGGCCCGCAATAGACACTCCCAGGTTACCTCGACCAGTTTTTTTGCCTCGGCATCGACCTCGCCGACGAACACCGTTTCGGAGCAATCGCCATGCATGCCGTAGGCATAGACGGTGACATCGCAGTTGACGATATCCCCCCCCGCCAACCGCCGACTGTCGGGAATACCGTGAACCACCACCTCGTTTATCGAGGTGCAGATCGACTTGGGAAAGCCCATATAATTCAAGGGACTCGGGTAGGCGCCACGGTCGATGATGCACTGGTGGGCGATCTGGTCGAGGTCATCGGTGGCGATCCCCGGCCGGACGGCGGCCAGAACCGTATCGAGCACCTCCCGCGCCAGCCGGCCAACTTTACGCATCCGCTCGATCTGTTCCGCGGTAACCTTTCGGCAGGACAGTTTGTAGGGGGCCGGCACGCCGGTGTCGGCATATTCCGGCCGGCCGATATGGCTCGGCACGGAGCGCCGGAGACTGACGCTTCCGGCGGCTACGGGCAGTTTCTTCATGCTTTTCCTCTCTCACCCTTCCGTTGACGGGCCACGGCGAAAATTTGCTCATTTATGCTTCTCAAGGAGAAGAATACTTCCCCATATCGATCAATAGCAAGCAATTTCAGGGAAAAATTGTTCACTCCAGCCGATCACACCCTGGCTGTACCATTGTGAGCTTGGCAGCCGAAGGGAAACCAGCTACTCTTCTTCTGGCAAAAACCACTTATCGTGGGTCCTTTTCCTGAACCTTTGACAACTTCACCGATGCTCATACCATTACTTCCCGGCAAGGTCCGGCCATTCTCATATCTCATTGAACTGCTGGCGGCAGCTCTTATACTGGTGCTGCCGGTGGCCGGTTGGCCAGGCATCCAGCCGGACGACACCGCCTTGATCCAGACCAAGGCGCAACTGGCAACCATCCAGGGCATGGAGCAGACGGTCCTCAGCGAGCTTGACCCGCAGCTCCGTGCCCTTTTCTATGGAGACCTGCGGGCGTTACGGGCGCTGTCCGGCCTGGCCGGGATGAATAAAGAGAAAATCCGATTAGTTGTGACAAGACTTAGGGAAACATCAATCGATTATGACACGGTTCTGCTGCTCGAATATTTTACCGGCCTGCCGCAAGCAACGCTTGACCAGGCCTTAAACCTCCTCAACCAGCTGCAGGACTGCGGTTTTGTTACCGCCCGCAGCCTCGCCAGCCTGATCCGCTTGCTGCCCCCCGACGGTCCGGCGCTGTTGCCGCTCATCGCCCTGGTGAAAAATCTCGAAGAACCTGGGCAATGGGCGGCCAAGGCGATCTTCGAGGTGAGGGACTTGACCTTCGCCGATGTCGCCTCGGCCGTCAACCTGCTCGGCTCCCTTCGGCCCCGGCAGCAATGGGCGGTGGAGCAGCTCTGCCGGCTCGACGACTGGCGCGGCCCCGAACTGCTTCGCGCCATCGAGGCCATCAGGACCCTTACTCCCGCCGAAGCGCGAAATGGTCAGGCCCTTTTTGCCGAACCATCGCTCACCCCGTCGGCCGCTCTGTCCTGGATCACCGGTTTCCTCGCCCTGCCGCAAAGAGAACGGGAAGACCGCTTCAAGCTCCTGACTGTCCCCGAGAAAAACACCCTGCTTGCCGCTTAC
>JBBRGP010000333.1:0-2944 GCA_038224105.1 Desulfobulbales bacterium
GACAGGGATGAGATCTTCGGGATCCTCCAGGGAGTTGAAGGGGCTGTATGAGAGTTTTGTTTGCCAAGAGTTTTGCAAAGGACTTGCGCAATCACAGAAAAAACCAGGAACTCCGCAAACAGATCCAGAAAATAATTGAGAACGTTGAACAGGCGGAAGCCGTCACTGAACTGACCAATCTCAAACAGCTCAAAGCCGACGGTTGGTATTACCGGATTCGCCTGGGTGATTATCGTATCGGCCTCACCATTGAGAGCGATGAGGCGACTTTTGTCCGGATTTTACATCGAAGAGAAATTTACCGGTTCTTTCCCTGATATTCCTTCAAAAACTCCCTCCTTTCAAACACTTCCGATTAGGTTCTGTCGATTGAGCTGGTGCGTAAAATGTACCTGGAGGAGACGAATCAACTATCCGGTTTTTTGCAAAGCCAATTCCAGGGCAAGAAGTGACCATTTTTCAAAGCGGTCGCGAGCGGCAAAAATCTCTTCCGGAGCCCACCAGCCGTGTGGTTGGAGGTCTTCACTGAACGGCCGGATATCAAGGGTTTCATCGGGATGCAGGCGGCAGCAGTGCACGGCGCCGAGGTGCACCTGACCCACCGGGTCGGCATCGTCGTTGATCAGGCCGAGAAAGTCGGCGCCAAGGGACTTGGGGCAGAGCAATTCCTCGTGCCGTTCCCGACGCAGGGCCTCGAAGTACAGGGCCTCGGTCAGTTTACCGGAAGGGGCGTCATCGGTGTTGATGTGGCCGCCGATACCTAGCGAAAGCTTGCCGGCCAGACGGTTTTCTCCCACCCGCTTGCCGCGCTCGTACACGAAGAAGCCTCGCCCGCGGTGAAAGAGTTGGTAGGGGATGAGCTGTTTGCAGGACGGGTCGTTTTCGGCATGGTCGCGGGGGAGAAAAAGTTGCGGCAGTTGCAGCAATCCGGCAAGGGGCCAACCGGCAAAACCGCCTTGCGGCAGGGGCGAAAGGAAATGAATTTCGAGATCCCTTCGTTGCAGGCAAAAGACCTGTTCATTTTTGTTCATGGAGCCTCCGGGAAATATTCGTCGAGGATGAGCTCGAAGACCTGGCGGTCAATGTCTTTCAACAGCCGGTCCTTTTCTCGTTTCGGCAGGAAGGCCGCTTTGAAACCGTTCTTGATTATGCGCAGAATATCCCACTTGCTCAGGCCATCGGCGGTGAGTCTTGCCGCCAGCAGGTACTCACCGGTCAGGGTGGTATCGGAGATGCCCCGGTTGTCGGTGTTGACGGTCACCGACAAGCCTTCGTCGAAGTAGTGCTTGAGCGGATAGTCCAGCCCGTCGCCTTCAGGGGCATTGGTCCTGAAGGAATTGGTCTGGCAGTTGGAGCTGGGGCACATCTCGATGGCGATGTTATAGTCCCGGACATAGGCCATCATTTTATCATTATTGATCAATTTCAGGCCATGGCCAATGCGTTTGGCGTGCAGAGCATAGATGGCCTGGCGGATTTTATCGTCGCCCTCCATCTCGCCGGCGTGGATAGTGATATTCATGAAATGGTCGTGCAGCGGCTGGAAGATTTCCCGAAAGGTCTCGGGATCATGATCTTTTTCCTGGCCGGCGAGGTCAAAGCCGGTGATCCGCGATCCCTCGCCGCTCCCCGGCTGGCCGAAGGCAACCGCTGCTTCGATATGGGCGATAAGCGCCTGCCGTTCTTTATTTCGGGTGGCGGTGATGAGGAAATTGACCTGGAGGTCAAGGTGCCGATCCATGAAACGTTGCGCTTCAGCGCGCAGGCAGTTGATAACCTCGGCCATGGACAAGCCGTTTTTCGTGTAATTATCCGGGGAGAATCGCACCTCCAGGAGGCGGATATTTTCAAGCCGGGCCTTTTCCATCAGCCACGATAAAGCAAGACGAAGATTTTTCTCGGTCTGGAGCAGGGCCGAACCGGCAAAATCGCCGCAGGCCATATACCACCCCAGGTCTTTGGGCCAGGTTTTCTGTGCGGCGTGGCCGTCACGACTGAGATCCTCAAGCTGTTCGGCCGAGAGACTATCAATGAGAACGGCTGTGAAAACATGGGCCGGGCATTCCCTTGGTCGCAGATAGGGGATCGCTTTCAGGCAGTGCCTTTTACCCTGATTTTCCGGGAGCCGGGCGCGCAGGTGTCGGGCCGATAGCTGCGATAAAGAACATGCGGTTGCCCTTTCCAGATGGCGGCTGATTTCGGCCCTTTCTGCGGCCGGAACCCGGCAATCATCAAGCAGCGCCGCCGCCATGGTTTTCAGCAGGGATGCATCGTAGGCCCCGCCGAGGTGGCAGTGCAGATCGGCTTTGGGGAGTTTCTCCAGCCATTGCCGTGCCGCCTGCCGGTCATCCGCTGCCAGGCCGATTTTATCATGGCGCAGCCTGTTGAGAATGGTGGCCGGGAGAAGGTAGAGCGAGCGGAAGTTTTTTCCGAGTTCATCCTTGATCCAGCTTTGTTGCCGGTCGGCGAGAAAGCTGCGGGTTGGTGTCCACAGGGCATGAAAGCTTTCCGAGTATTGACGTTTTTCCTTGTCCCGGGGGGCGGTCAGGGTGAGGTAGCCAAAGCAGCCGAAAATCATCCCCGCCTCGATCAGTCGGTTGGTGATGGTCTTGCGGCCGCCGGAGGAGATGATGAGGTTGTGGGCGGCCAGGCCTTCCACCTGATCGTAGATCAGCTGCCGCATGGATTCGTCATCCTCCATGCAGGCGATATCGTCGCAGGGCAGGGCAATGGAATGGACCAGCAGTTCCGGATATTCCAACGCCAGCTGCTCTTTTAAAGCTTTTTCGTGAGGCTGCACTTCCGCCGTTACCACCAGATGCAGATGGGTCAGTTTCCTACCGGAAAACCGCTGCCGCACGGCAGTGCTTGCCTCGTTGTAGCGATATTGCGGCTTGTCGCCGAGGAAGTCGACAAGCTGCAGTACCAGGTCGGTATTCTTGCC
>JBBRGP010000334.1:0-2911 GCA_038224105.1 Desulfobulbales bacterium
TGCAAGATTTGAACCGTGAGTTTCCCCTTGGAGTAGATGCCATGTTTTTTGTCCGGCGGCGGAATGGGCGAATCGCCTGCATCCCCCGCTCGTCGCAGATGAGGGTGAATTAATATGGGATATGTAGCTGTTAAAGGCGGCAATGAAGCGATTGAAGAGGCCTGTCGGCTCTTTGCTTATGAACGGACCAAGGGTGCTTCGCCACCGCTTATGGTCGAGCAGATCCAGGAGCAATTGTATCTGGCCGTTGACCGGGTCATGAGCGAGGGGGCGTTGTACGCACCGGAGCTGGCGGCTCTTGCCCTGAAACAGGCAGCCGGCGACACCTTTGAGGCGGCCTTTATGCTGCGCGCCTTTCGAGCTACGCAGCAGCGGTTGGGATATTCGCTGCCAGCCGGAACCGAAAAGATGCGGTTAATCCGCAGGATATCTTCAGCCTTTAAAGATATCCCCGGTGGACAGATTCTCGGTGCCACCAGTGATTACACCCTGCGACTCATTGACTTCGACCTGCTGAGCGATGACGAGGCGCGGCGATACGCTTTCCGTGAACGGATTTTCCGCCACCTGCCTCTCGATGTCGAGATACCGCAAACCTTTCCCAAGGTGATCAGCATCCTCAGGCAGGAAGGATTGTTGGAGGATGTCCCGGCAATTGAACAGAGGGAAGAGGCAATTGCCGACATAACCCGGCATCCCCTGACCTTTCCAGCCCCGCGTAGTGCCTCTTTGCAGGCGCTGGCCCGGGGTGAGACCGGTGGGATGCTGGCCCTAGCCTATTCAAGCATGCGCGGTTATGGCAACATTCATCCGACTCTGGGGGAATTGCGGGTTGGTTATCTGCAGTTGACGATCCGCCATCCGGTCAGCGGCGAACCCTATGTTATCGGCGAGGTGAAGGTCACCGAAGCTGAGGTTTTAGCCCGCATGGAGGGTAACGACGGCATGCCGAAGTTCAGTCTGGGCTATGGCCTTTGTTTTGGTCAAAACGAGATCAAGGCGATTTCCATGGCTATCCTTGATCGCTCAACCCGGACGAAAACCCCCAAGAGTCCAGCCGAGGATCAGGAATTCGTCCTCTACCATACCGACGGCATTGAGGCCATGGGCTTTTGCAATCACTGGAAACTCCCACACTACGTAGATTTTCTCTCCGACCTTGATCGTCTAAGGAAATCCCAGGAACTTGCCCGCGCCGCAAACCGCAAGGAGGAGAGCAATGCCGCTGCATAAATGGCCGAAAAAAAAGGACCAACAGAACGATGACTCAGAACACCGGCTCGGATATCCCTTTGGTTTTATGGATGAGGGTGCCAAGAAGGAGATTCGCCGCGCCATCCTCAAGGCCGTCGCCATTCCGGGCTATCAAGTGCCCTACGGTTCGCGGGAAATGCCGATTGCCCGCGGCTGGGGAACAGGAGGGCTGCAGATTACCCTCACCCTTATCCAGCCGGATGACATCCTCAAGGTCATCGACCAAGGCTGTGACGGCAGTGTCAACGCCGTCAATATCAAGAAGTTCGTGGCCAAGGTCGCAGGCGTCACGGTGACCGTCGATACTGCGGTGGCGACGATCATCCAGACGCGACACCGCATTCCCGAGGAGCGTATGACCGACCAGCAGATCCTCGTTCTCCAGGTGCCGTATCCGGAAGCGTTGCGCGAGGTGGAACCTTCGGAAGTGGAAACCCGCCGCATGCACGCCGAGGCCGATTACAGCCGGATGTGGCTGTATCTGTATGAGGATATCGTCCGTTATGGCGAAATCACCATCAGCTACCGCTATCCGGTGACCGTTAACGGCCGTTATATCACCGACCCCAGCCCCATCCCCCGCTGGGACGTACCGAAACTGCACATGGCCGATACCCTCTTTCTCTTTGGCGCCGGGCGGGAAAAAAGGATCTATGCCATTCCGCCCCATACCGCCGTTGTCCCCCTGGAGTTTGAAGACCACCCTTTCAGGATCGAGAATTTTGCCGGCAAGTCATGTGCCCGCTGTGGTGCAACCGACAGTTTCCTCGATGAAGTAATCGACAACACCCAGGGCCTACGCAGTTTTTTTTGCTCCGATTCGGGATATTGCGACAAAAGGAGAGAAAAATGCAGCCGCTGATTCGCATTCAGGGCCTCACCAAACGCTTCGGTCCTGGTTGTGACCGCTGCCTGGAGGCAACCGGCCCTGAGCATGATACCAATCTCTGCCCCCATTGCGGCTCGGTATTGGCCTGCAACGATCTCTCTTTCGACCTCTTTCCGGGAGAGGCTCTTGGCGTGGTCGGCGAGAGTGGTTCAGGCAAGAGTACCCTGGTGCGGTTACTGCATTTTGAATGGGAGGCGAGTGCAGGAAGTATGGAAGTACACCGCTCCGCAGCCGGTTCACACCTGTTGGCGGAGATGTTTCCCGAAGACGGCGACTACAGCAAAAATCTGCTTCTTTTAAGTCACTTTCAAAGAAGACAGATGCGAAATGCCTTGATGGGGATTGTCTATCAGAACCCGCACCTGGGACTGAGAATGGGGGTCAGTTCCGGCGGTAATATCGCCGAGCGGCTTCTCGGCGCCGGCTGGCGAAACATCGCCAAGATGCGCCAGCGAGCTTCGGAGCTCCTTGAAAAAACAGAAATTCCCATAAAAAGAATGGATGAACCACCGGCAAACTTCAGCGGCGGAATGCAGCAACGGGTGCAGATTGCCAAGGCCCTGTCGAACAACCCGTCGATCCTCTTCTTCGATGAGGTCACCACCGGCCTTGATCTCTCCGTCCAGGCCCGGGTCCTCGATCTCATCAGAAATCTGCGCAGCGAATTCAATCTGTCGATGCTCGTTGTCTCCCATGACCTCGGGGTTATCAATCTCCTTTGTCAACGCACCATGGTAATGAAAGCCGGCCATATCGTCGAAGACGGCC
>JBBRGP010000335.1:0-2901 GCA_038224105.1 Desulfobulbales bacterium
GGCAACCCTTTCTCCTTCAGCTTCTTATCATGATCGGGCTGGCCCTCTTTTTCACCCGGCGCCTGAAGGGCGCGGTGGCGGAGATCGGCTAGCGCTCTAGGCCGGCGGCTTCTCCTCGATGACGAGCATTTTTTTCCAGATGCCCCTTCGAAAGCGCAGGGCGGAGAGGATGAAGAGGGTGGTGACGAAACAAAGTACCCAAAGCCAGGCGCGGCCGACGGAGATCTCTAGATATTCAACCCCGATATAAACCGGCAGGACCAGACAGAATGGCGAGACCACGGCAATGGCCAGCATCATGAACCGGGTGTCGCCGGCTCCGCGCAGAGCCCCGCTGAAAACCATGTACAGGGCGTCGAAAAACAGATAGGCGGCAACAATATGGAGCAGGGGGCGGCTGAGGTCCTGCACCGCCTGCCGGGTTCCACTTGCCTCGGCGGTGGCGAGAAAGGGCGTCAGCACCAGATCCGGGGCGAAAAGAAAGAGCAGATCGACCGCCAGGATGTAGAGCATGAGGAGCTGGCAGCCGCCGCGGACGTATGCCGAGGCCAGAGCCGGGTCGCGGCGGCCCAGGGCCTGGCCGACCAGCACGCTCATGCCCTGGGAGACGCCCATCGACGGCATGAAGGCCAGGGCGTTGATGGACAGAACGATATTGGTTGCGGCCAGCTCGGCCAGGCCGATGCGGCCGACCAGCAAAATAAACAGGGTGAAGGCCAGGATATCCATGGTAAACTGGAGCGAGCCGGGAATCCCGAAGCGCATCAGCCTGGCGAAGATTTCCCGGTCCGGACGGAAACTGGCGAAAATCCCGAAGCGGCGGTTATGGTCTTTGGTGAAGATCAGCCCGGCAAGACAGAGGACATTGACCCCCCAGGCCGTCACCGTGGCGATGGCGGCGCCTTTGATGCCCATCTCCGGCATGCCCCAGTGGCCGAAGATCAGGGCATAATCGAGAGGGATGTTGACGAAAACGCCGAGAAAGGTGATGATCATCACCGGTCTGGTGATCCCCCGACCGGTGAAAAAGGTGGCGAGGGTGACCATCGCTACATGGAGAACGGCACCCTGGCAGAGTATCGAAAAATAGTGCTCTTCGAGCAGCCGCACCTCGGGGGGATGGCCGGCGAGGGCGAAAAGCGGCCGAGCCGCATAGACCCCGAGCAGCCAGAGGAGCAGGCCGGTGCCGAGGGTAAAATGGATGCCCTGCCAGAGGACGCCGCCGATCTTGTTTTCATCGCCCCGGCCGGTGTACTGGGCGATGAAGACGCCGACATAGCCGCCGACCCCGCCGAAGAAGGCGATGGGCAGGTAGGAGCTGATGCCGGCCGGCAGCGCCGCGGAGATCGCATCGATACTGTAATGGGCGAGGAAGATCCGGTCGGTGAATTCCATGAGGGTCGTTGCCGACAGGCTGAAGACCAGGGGCAGGCAGACCCCCAGGACCTCCCGGTAACGGTTGCTCCGGGCGATATTTTTCAGAAAAATAAGCATGGTTGGGCTGGTCGTTCGGCTGACAAAGGATTCGGTACCTCCGCCCCGGCCGGGCCAGGATCGGTGGGGGGACGGGGGAATTTTCGCATGGCGATGGAACAGATAAGCATCGATTTGGAAAAATGCACGGGCTGCGGCGTCTGCGCGGCGATCTGTCCGTACCGGGCGATCGGCATGACCGACGGCCGGGCGGAGCACGACGGCCAGGCCTGTTTTCTTTGCAGCCACTGCCTGGCAGTCTGTCCGGTCGAGGCGATCGTCCTGGCGGGACTGACTCCGCAACTGGGACTGGTCACCATCGAAGAGAAGAACCAGGTGGTCGCGCCCGGCCAATATAACGGGCCGGACCTGGTCGCCCTGATGCGTTCCCGGCGTTCGTGCCGCCGGTACCGTCAAAATCCGGTGCCGCTCGCTACCCTTGAGGATCTGGTGAAAGTCGGCACCACCGCCCCTTCCGGCACCAACAGCCAGGGCTGGAATTTCGGCATTCTGCCGAGCCGCGAGGCGGTGCTGGTGCTCGGCACCTTGGTTGCCGATTATTACCGGGGGCTCAACCGACTGGCGGCCAATCCGCTGTTGCGCGGGCTGGCGCGGGTAGTCGGTGGCGACAGTCTCGGCCGCTACTATCGCAACTATTTTCGCTCAGTCGCCGAGGCCCTCCGACAATGGGACGAAGAGGGGACGGACCGGCTGTTTCATGGGGCGACGGCGGTCATCCTCGTTTCCGGCCGGAGGCAGGCGAGCTGTCCGGCCGAAGATTGTCTGCTGGCCACCCAGAACATCCTGCTGGCAGCCCATGCCCTGGGACTTGGCAGTTGTCTGATCGGATTTGCCGTTGCCGCCGTGCGCCGCGCCCCGGCGCTGCGCACGACCATGATGATTCCCGCCGACGAGGAGCTTTACAGCGTCATTGCCCTTGGCTGGCCGGCGGTGACCTACCACCGGCCGGCAGGCCGTAAACCGGTGAGGCCGCGCATCATCCGCCTGGCCGGCAACGAGGGATGACCATTGCCCGATGGCGAAACCGTGCCGACCAAAAAGGGTGGGGGATCTGAGTATAAGCGAATAAAGGGTATCATAAAGAATCCCGTATTGGGGTTTTGAGGAGACCGGCATGGATGCGGAAAGGCAGTTGCGAGTCGTGCTTATTTCGTTTGGTTTTAAGTACGGCATACCGATTGAGATCAATCAGCTCTGGGATGTGCGCTTTCTGCCCAACCCCTACTGGGTGCCGGAGTTGCGGTCGGGAACCGGCAAGGCCCCGGAAATCGCCGCCTACGTCCTGGAAAGTCCGGCGGGACGGGCGTTTTTCGAGCATCTCCAGCCCTTGCTGGTTTTTCTCGTCAATCAGAACCTGGCCGCTGACAAAAAATCCTTGCGCATCGCCATCGGCTGTACCGGCGGGCG
>JBBRGP010000336.1:0-2900 GCA_038224105.1 Desulfobulbales bacterium
GGCCCCATGTTCGATTACCTTGGTCACCCCGTCCCTGTCGGTGATGGTCGAGCGGAAGTTGCCGACGAAGCCTTCGACCGCGGTCACCGTGCACTCCTTGTGGATGATGATCCGGTCGTTCCAGATGACCTTGTCGATCAGCTTGGCGACCTGGGTCGGCACATGTTCGCCCGACCAGGTGTGTTTGAGATTGAGGGCATTGCCGCCGAGGGTGTCGGATTTTTCGACGAGATGCACCTCAAAGCCCTGCTTGGCAAGGTTGAGGGCGGCGGTCATACCGGCAACCCCGCCGCCGATTACCAGGCCTTTCTGGGTAATCGGCACCGAGATCGGTTTCAGCGAATTGCCGAAGGTGACTTTGGCGGCAGCCATCCGCACCAGATCTTTAGCCTTGGCGGTCGCCTCCAGCGGGTTTTTGCTATGGACCCAGGAATTGTGATTTCTGATATTGGCCATCTCCACCAGATACTCGTTGAGGCCGGCGGCCTTCAGGGTCTCACGGAACAGCGGTTCGTGGGTCCGCGGAGTACAGGCGGCGATGACGATACGGTTCAGATCCTTTTCCCGAATCCGTTTGGCGATCATCTCCTGGGTATCCTGGGAACAGGAAAAGAGATTGCGTTCGACATAGACCACGTCGGGCAGGGTGGCCGCATACTCCTCGACCGCTTTGACATCGATGATCCCGGCGATGTTCGAGCCGCAGTGGCAGACGAAGACCCCGATCCGCGGCTCTTCCCTGGAGACGTCCTTTTCCTCCGGAAAGGTTGCCTCGGAGGTCAACGTATATCTGGCCGGTGCCAGCAGATCGGCGACCGCGGCGGCCGCGGCCGAACCCTCGACGACCGACTGCGGAATGTCCTTCGGACCGGCGATCGCCCCGCAGGTGAAGATCCCTTCCCGTGAGGTCTGGACCGGAGCGAAATCGGAGGTGGCGGCAAAATTATTGGCGGTCAGTTTGATATCGGCGGTATGGGCCAGTTCGAGCACATGCTTGGGCGTCTGCAGCCCGACCGAGAGGACCACCATATCGTAGAACTCTTCGATCTGCCGGCCGTTTTCATTGACGTAGCGGAGACGGAGGTCGCCGCTCTCGCCGTCTTTCTCCACCCCGTTGACCCGGCAGCGGATAAAGCGGACTCCGGAATCCTCTCTGGCCCGTTCGAGATACTGATCGAAATCCTTGCCATGCGTTCGCATATCCATATAGAAAATGGAGGTCTGCAGACCGGGGACATGGTCCTTGGCAATAACTGCCTCTTTAATCGCATACATGCAGCAGACTGAAGAGCAGTAGCCGTTGCCGCAGAGATTCTCATCTCTCGAACCGACGCACTGGAGGAAGGCGACCTTGTTGACCAGTTTGCCGTCGGAGGGACGAACCAGATGTCCTTCAGTCGGACCGGAGGCGGACAGATAGCGCTCGAGCTGCAGGGAAGTGATGACATTCTTGTACACCCCGTAACCCCAGACCCCGGCCGCGGTCGGGTCGAAGGCCTCAAAGCCCGGGGCGAGCACGACTGCCCCGACGTTGATCTGGTGGGTTTTTTCCCGGTCGTCGAAGTTTATCGCCCCGGCGTCGCAGACCTTCTCACAAAAGCCGCAGGCCCCCGGCTTCTGCAGACGAATGCAGGAGTTGGCGTCGATCTGATATTTGAGCGGTACCGCCTGGGCGTATTTGACATAGATCGCCTTGCGCTTGCCGGTTGCGGCGTCGTACTCGCTGTCTACCTTCTTCGGACACTTCTCGGAGCAGGCGCCGCAGGCGATGCATTTCTCCATGTCCACATAGCGTGGTGCTTCCTTTACCGTTACCGAGAAATTCCCGGCGGTACCATCGATCTTGGTGACCTCGCTGAGGGTCATCAATCGTATATTTAAGTGCCGACCGCACTCCACCAGTTTTGGCGCGATGATTCACATCGAGCAGTCATTGGTGGGAAAGGTTTTGTCAAGTTGGGCCATGGCTCCGCCGATGGCACCGGTCTTTTCAATTAGATACACGTAGTATCCGGAATCAGCCAGATCCAGGGCAGCCTGCATCCCTGTAACTCCGCCGCCCACAATCATTACCGACCCAACTTTTTTTGTGTCCAGCATGATAGGTGTCTCCTCACGATTATTGTCGCAATACCCTATTCCCGAGAATGCCTGAGCAATAGAATATCTGGTTTTCCTTTTTCCGCTTTCGCCCTGTCTTCAGGACTGCAGCATCTTAAAAACGTTTCGGTCCTCTATTGCTTGTCCGGCATAATCAAGGAATCGGCAACAAGCTCCCAGATATACTTCACCTCGATGTCCAGTTCATATTCCTTGTTGAGGGATTTCATGATCTGATCCCGGCAGTTATGACAGGGCGCCACGACCAGTTTTGCCCCGGATTCGGAAATCTGCCGGGCCTTGATCCGGCCATAAAAAACCCGCTCGGCGGCAAACGGCATTGCCCAGGCACCACCGCCGGCACCGCAGCAGTAGGCGCCATTGCGGTTGGGGTTCAGTTCCCGAAGATCGTCACAGCAGGCCCCGGCCACGGCCCGTCCCTCTTCAAAATAGGCCTGACCGAAGGCCTTCAGGGACTTGCGGCCATAGTTGCAGGGATCATGATAAGCAACGGCCATGGGATGCACCGTCTTATCCAGCTGGATCTTGCCTTCCTGTATATATTCAAGGAGCAGATCGAAGACGGTGACGATTTTGAATTCATTGAGTGCTTCCGGGTACCACTTGTTCAACCCGGACCGGGTTGCAAAATAGGCGTGCCCTCACTCGGGGAGGAGGAGAACCTTGCAGTTCAGCCTCCGCATGTTGTCGACAATCCGGCCGACCACGGTTTTCATCGATTCATCGTCACCGGAAAAAAGAGCCCAATTGACCCCCTCCCAGTACTCCGACGAAATGGT
>JBBRGP010000337.1:0-2888 GCA_038224105.1 Desulfobulbales bacterium
GATCTCCTGCCCCATCAAACGAACGATAGCCGCGGCCGGAACACGCCCTGTCCTGTTTTCCAGACAGCGGCCCGTCGCTTTCGCCCGAGCTCCCGGAAAAATTTAGCGATTTCTTCAATGTTTACAAACCACCTTGCAATAAACGCACATTGGCACGCAAATTGCGTTTGATCTTTCGGCAGGCAGTAGCAAAGGGTGTGGTCATGCCAACTCACCTGGCCAGCTTTTTGCTCACGGAGTCGTTCATGACTCAATTCATGCAATTTTGATTTCTTCCGATTCCTTAAGATTTCAGGGGAAAAAACTATGGCCGAAGACAGCGTAGAACGTTTCATCGAAGCGGCAAAAAGGGTAGGGGCAGTGGTCCAACAACGGCAGAGCCTCCTGGAGGCGGCAACGTATATTGCCGCCAATACCCAGGGCACGACCCTGGTGCCGGTGACGCCCCTCGTCATCCGCCACGGTCTCAAATCCCTTTTGGCCGAGGCCGGCGTTGCTGTATGGGCAAAAAATTTCAGGGAAGCGGGACAACTCCCCGGCGCCGGGGTGACCTTCAGCAATTTTGCCATGGCCGACACCGGCACCGTGGTGCTGGAAAGCACCGATGAAAATATCCGCCTGGCGACGACCATTCCCGAAAAGCACTTCATCCTGGTCGACCCGGCCACGATCCTTGCCGACAATCTTGCCGCCGCCGCACCGATGACCGCCCTGCACCAGGGCCATGCCCCGGTTTTCATCGCCTACATCACCGGCCCCAGCCGTACCGCCGATATCGAAAGGGTCCTGACCATCGGCTGCCATGGCCCGAGAGAATTGCATATCCTCCTGGTGCCGAACATTTCCAGCGATATGCTGGAAAACTGAGACGATATTACGTAACAGCGCCCAAAAAGGAGAAAAATGCTATGGCAACGGATATGACCTATAAAAAGAGTGTTGAGGATGCCATTGGCAATCCTCAATTGAGCAAGGCCCTGCATCTCTTCGGCGATGCCTATCTGATCTCACGGGAAAACGCCTTCCGCGGACTGAACTTCGAGGAGATGCGGACTGAACTGGCCGCTGTCAAGGATGAGGTCCGGGTTCGCCGCAAGGAGCTGCTCGCCCAGTTCATCAAAAATGCCGAGGCGGCCGGGTCCAAGGTTTTCATCGCCAGGGATACCAAAGAGGCCAATGACTATGTGATCCGGTTGGCAAAAGAGAACAAGGCCACCTTGATCGCCAAGTCGAAGTCGATGGTCTCCGAGGAGGCGCACCTCAACAAGGCGCTGGCGGCCAACAACATCCGGGCCTCGGAAACCGATCTCGGCGAGTGGATTGTCCAACTGGCCGGACAGCGGCCGAGCCATATGGTGATGCCCGCCATCCATATGTTCAAGGAGGAGGTCGCCCAGCTGTTCAGCAAGGAAGCGGGAAAAACCCTGCCGCCGGAGATAAAAGCCCTGGTCGATCATGCCCGCGAGCGGCTGCGTAAGGAATATTTCAACGCCGACATCGGTCTGACCGGCGCCAATTTTCTCATTGCCGAAACGGGAGGCATCGGTCTGGTCACCAACGAGGGCAACGCCAGGCTCTGCGCCACTCTGCCCAAGATCCACGTGGTCTTTGCCGGCCTGCACAAGCTCGTCCGCACTATCGAAGACGCCATTAAAATCACCCGGCTCCTGCCGCGCAACGCGACGGGGCAGCTGCTCACCTCCTACGTCACCTGGATCCGGGGAGGAGTGACGGTCGACGGCCAGCCGAAGGAGCAGCACATCGTCCTGATCGACGGCGGCCGGGAGGCCCTCTACGAATCCAAGGCCTGCCAGGATGCGCTGCGCTGCATTCAGTGCGGGGCCTGCGCCAATGTCTGCCCGGTCTACCAGACCGTCGGCGGCCACGTCTTCGGATCGATCTACATCTCGGCGATCGGCATTATTCTCACCGCCTTTTACGAGGGGCTCGACAAGGCCAAAGAAATCACCCGGGCGTGCATCGGCTGCCGTTCCTGTGTCGCGGTCTGCCCGGCCAAGATCGATCTGGAGGAGATCATCCTCCATCTGCGCAATGAGGTCACCAAGGAGTACGGGATGGGGGTGATCAAAAACGTGGCGTTTAAAGCGGTCATGAAAAACCGCTCGCTCTTCCACACCATGGTCCGGGCGGCCTCCAAACTGCAGCTGCCGGTAACCGAGAAAAACACCGACGACCCCGGACGGCGGATCCTCAGGCATCTGCCTTTGCACTTCATGGCCCGCGACTACACGGAATGGCGGAATCTGCCGGGCATTGCCGAGAAACCGTTCCGGGATCAATTTGACACGGTTTTCCAGAAGGTCGACCGGCCGCGTTACCGGGTCGGCTTCTTTGTCGGCTGTGGCGCCGACTTTGTCTACCCTGAAGTCGGGATCAGTCTGCTTAAGGTTCTCAACTCCTTCAATGTCGAGGTAGTCTTTCCCAAAGGTCAGAACTGCTGCGGCATTCCGGCCCTGTACGCCGGGGATACCGAGACCGGGGAATACCTGGCCAGACAGAACGTTGAGGCTTTTACCGAGGCCAAAGTCGATTACATCGTCAGCATCTGCCCGACCTGCACCATGGCGGTCAAACGCGATTTTGTCGAGCGTCTTTGCGATCATCCGCAATGGTCGGCTAAGGCCATGGCCCTCTCCAGCAAGACCATGGACGCCTCGGCCTTTCTCGAGAACGTCCTCGGCGCTTCAGCACAGCTACGGGCTTCTGCTCCGGAAAGGAGTGTGACCTACCACGATTCCTGCCATCTCAAACGCGGCTCGAATGTCTGGAAAGAACCCCGCGCCCTCCTCAAGAGCTGCGGCTACCGGCTGGAGGAGATGAAAAATTCCGATCGCTGCTGCGGCTTCGGGGGAACCTATTCCTTCCTC
>JBBRGP010000338.1:0-2859 GCA_038224105.1 Desulfobulbales bacterium
AATTCAATGACCGATTGTACATCTGGGTGCTGAAGCCGATTACCAAAGGCTATACCTGGGTTCTGCCTCTTGATATCCGGGAATGTGTCGGTAACTTCTTTCGTAATCTCCGCTTTCCGGCGATTTTTTTGAATGCCGTTCTCCAGGGCGATCTGCAGACATCGACCGTGGTTGTCGAACGTTTTTTGATTAACAGTACCCTTGGCGTTTTAGGCCTGGCCGATGTCGCGGCGAGTGAGTTCAACATCGCTCCAAAGCGCGCCGATTTCGGACAAACCCTCGGCCTCTGGGGAATGGGAGAGGGGGTATTTTTATTCTGGCCGGTGATCGGACCTTCCAATGCTCGAGACAGCTTGGGGGTGTTTGCGGATTCCTTCACCGAACCGCTGCCGTATTTGCACGACAATCGCATGGTCGATGCCACTATCTATTCGACCAACATGGTTAACTCCCTGTCCCTCAAACCTGGTCTTTACGAGGATCTCAAAAGATACTCGCTTGACCCCTATGTCGCTTCCCGGCAAGGGTATACAGCGCATCGCCGGAGACTTCTGGCACGGGAGCTGGAGAGATAATTCAGAAGGAGCATCGATATAGGCACGGGTCGAGAACGGAGACGGGAGAGCCGGCTGTAAATTCGGAAATGTCCGGACTGGGGGCGATGGGATTTAGCCGACGACTGCGGCGGGCAAAAAGAAATCGGGTAGAAAAAACAAACTGCGTAATTTCTACCCGATTGGGGGGGGCTGGGTTGTATCCCGGTTGGGATTGCCTTAATTAAAGCAAAGGCCGTGCCACCATCGACCAATAATTTTCATTTTTATAATGCAAATTATTTCAAGAAGATATCGAAATACAACCGATTCTTGATGAAGCTGCCGGAACAGATCAATTACACTGGCTGAACTCGTGTTGCAAAAATGCAATCCGAAGTCGTCTCCGGTAACTGATGGGCCGGTACGACCAGAGGTTGCGTATCAGGTCGTACCGGTTTCGGGCAGTTTCTCAAGCGCCGCTTTAATTTCCTGATATCTGGCCAATGCATTCAGCCACCGGCCAGGGATTTTTTCCTCGCCAAGGGCGGCGCCGAGCAGCATCCCAACCACCATGCCGCGAGCGGCTGAGTCGCCGCCGGCCATCACCGTCTCGATCAGGGCCTCCTCGAGATTGCTGCCATGCTGCAATACCGTATATACCGCACCCGGCAGCGCTGCATTGATCGCGCACATCTGGCCGAATTCCTTTACAGCCTGACGTATACTGCCGCCGGGCCGGTCGAGACATTTGCGGAGACGGAGGTCGAGATCGATGTCGTCGATGCCGGATTCCAGCGCCTGGATAAAGGCCTCCCGCGGCGTGGCGCCGTGAAGAATGGCATGACAGCTTGCGGCCAGAAAAAGGGCGCCGTCGACGACTCCGGGTCCGTTATGGGTAAAGGCTGTCTGGGCTTTTACCGCGGTCAGCATCTCTGGCAGGTTCTCCCGATAGCAATAGACCAGAGGGGCGATTCTGGCCGGGCCGCCGAGATCGGTGGAGGGCGAGCCGCAGAGGTCCGGTTCCTTGCCCGCCTCGATGTTCTGCAGGGTTGCCTTGGTGGCCCGGTCCATATAACCCTGATAGTCGGTGCAGAGAGAATACCAGGCGCGGGCGTAGACCGGGAGGGAGAATTGCCCGCGGTGGTCGGCAAGGTGCAGCAGCAGGTGAAAAGTCTGGTCACCGTAATGGGTAAACTCGCCCCGCTTTTTGGTCTGGTGATAGCTTCCCGGGGGTGGTGGAAGCAGGTCGGTGACGCGGCCCACCTCGCGGTCGATCTGGTCGGTGTCGTATATCCAGTGGGCTCCCAGGGCGAGGGAATCGGCGACGAAAGAGGCAAGAACCATGGCATGCGCGGGTGATTTCATAGGACCTCCTGTGGCTGAAAAAATTATGGTAATCCTGAGAACCTGCAAGGCATCTTGCAGGTTCTCGTGGACAAGGTAGAGCCGAAGTATGAATTTGTCAAAGCCGCATCAATTTGGGGCGGTGGCCAAATCCCGGGCCCTACCCTCCGCCGGACGGGGCTTTGCAACACGGCCTATGGTACTGCAAAACGCTGCAAAACGCAGTCGTTTACCGATATTTTTTCAAGTCTTGTCAAAGCTTGTTGTGTCGTCTAATGTTTTCTTTAAGTTGCAAGGTAAGGGACTCGGAAAATGTTAATATACCATAACGCATTCAGCCTTCGGACCATCTTTGACTGCAGCCTCAATCACAAAATCCTTGACGGAGCGCTGCTACGCCTGTGGTTTTGCTCAATCGGTGCAGCCAAATATAGCCCAAATCCTGGCGCGATCCAGGTATATTAACATTTCCCGAGTCCCTTAAAGGCTTGTTCAATTTTTCGATGTCACTTCTCTTGCGTTGCTCTTGACAGAGGGGAAACGATGTTCAGGAAAGGTCCAGTAGTTTTCTTATTAATAGTTTGATAGAATAAGGAAACAGTCCGTAAAGTCATCTCCACCCCTGATTCATATTTCAGAAAAACAAGGTTCACTTAATGGACGCAATCGACTATCCAATACTCTGGCAACTCTTTGACGACTACCTCCGGATGTATTCATCCCGCGATGATCGGCTCACCACATATTTCAGTGAAAACTTTTCCGGCTTTACCGGAGGCGGGGATTTTCTGGTTAAAGACAAGGAAGAATGGGTCGCAATTACCCGTCAAGACTTTGACCAGATCAAGGACCCGATCCGAATCGAACTTAAAGACCTGGCCATCCAATCACTGGCTGATACGATTGCTGTCGCGACCGGCTTTTTCACCATTCATCTACCAATCAAAGACCACATTCTATCAAGTGAGACAGCTCGACT
>JBBRGP010000339.1:0-2850 GCA_038224105.1 Desulfobulbales bacterium
CGCATCATTTCCGACGTCACCCTCCTCCAGCAGGCGGTCTCAAACGCCCTGGTCGGGACGGTTCGAGACTTTTTCCAGGTCATCATCCTGCTCGGCGTCGTTTTCTATATGAACTGGCGGCTGGCCATGATCTCGTTCATCGTCCTGCCGGTCGCCGCCTACCCGATCGTCAAATTCGGGCGGCTGTTCCGAAAGCTCAGTACCTCGACTCAGGAGGAAGTGGCGCATGTCTCGAACATTCTCCATGAAACGATCACCGGCAACCGCATCGTCAAGGCCTTCTCCAAAGAGGAGTATGAGGGCAACCGTTTCCTGCGCCAGGTCAACAACCTCTTTACTCTGACCCTGAAAGACGCCAAATACCGCTGTCTGCAACATCCGCTTATGGAGTTCATCGGCGGAGTCGCCATTGCGCTGATCATCTGGTTCGGAGGCAACGAGGTCATTAAAGGCAGCGCCACTCCCGGCACCTTTTTCGCCTTTCTTACCGCCCTCATTGCCGCCTATGAGCCGGTAAAGGGGGTTACCCGCATCAATTCCACGATCCAGCAAGGACTCGCGGCCGCCACCAGGGTTTTCGCGATCCTCGACATTGAACCGGAGATTCGCGACAAAAAAGGGGCGACGGTACTGCCGCCCTTTACCGCGCGGATCGATTTTAACAACATCACCTATCGCTATGACGAGGAACAGCCGGTTCTTAACAATATCAGCATCAGCGTTCCCGCGGGAGAAGCGCTGGCCATAGTCGGCCCGAGCGGCGGGGGCAAAACCACCTTTACCAACCTTATTCCACGGTTTCTTGACCTGAAGGAAGGAAGTATTCTGATTGACGGAACGGATATCCGGGATGTCACCCTCGCCTCCCTTCGCCAGCAGATCGCCATGGTAACCCAGCAGACCATCCTCTTTAACGACAGTGTCCGCAACAACATTGCCTACGGGGATCTCCGGGCTTCCGAGGAGCAGATCCACGAGGCGGCGAGAACTGCCTATGCCTACGATTTCATTGCAGCCCTTCCCGACGGTTTCGATACAATTATCGGTGAGGGCGGGGCCCGGCTTTCCGGCGGCGAACGGCAACGGCTTTCCATTGCCAGGGCAATACTGAAGAATGCCCCGATCCTCATCCTCGACGAGGCCACCTCGGCCCTCGACACCGAATCGGAGAGAGAGGTTCAGAAGGCTTTGGAGAATCTTATGAAACACCGGACAACCTTTGTCATTGCCCATCGGTTGTCGACCATCAAAAACGCCTCGAGAATCATTGTCATCAAGGACGGGGTTATCGTCGAACAGGGCACCCATGATGCGCTGATCGCTCAAAATGGTGAGTATGAACAGTTATACAATATGCAGTACAAATAGCGGCACTGCCGGCGAATCTTTCTCGATCGACTCCGGTCAGATGGAGATGACAGCAAATCCAACCTCCCTTTCGGCAGCATGAAGAAACTGACGCAGCTTCGCAGCAAGGCCAATACCGCAGGGGTTTTTTTCATCATCCTGTCCTGTTTCTTCATCCCCTTTTCCACCTCGCTGATGGGGGCTGCGGCAACTCTTGCCGCGGTATTCTGGCTGCTCTCGGGAAAGGTGTTTTCGCTTCCTAAACTGATGTGCAGCAACCCCCTGGTCGCTCTGGCAATCGCCCTCTTCCTGCTGCTCGTCGCTGGCCTCGTCGCGACCCCCGCTCCCCTGGAGGACGCTCTTGCCTTCCTGAAGAAGTACCGGGAACTGCTCTACTTTGCCATGGTTGTTTCCCTCATCATGGACAATGATCGGGCAGCCAGACACGCTGAAGACAGCTTTGTCGCCGGCTGCATTGTCCTCTTGCTGCTCTCGTACGGCATCTATTTTTCGATCATTCCCTCGGAGCGCTTCGGCCATTCGGTCGTTTATCACATTACCCACAGTTTTTTTATGGCGATCCTGGCCTTCTGGTGCCTGCAAAGGATTTTCGAGTCGCGGCAGTACATCTACCTATGGCTCGGTCTCTTCCTTGCCACCACCTACAACCTCTTCTACATAGCCCCCGGACGGACCGGCATGCTGGTATATGTCGCTCTGGTCTTCCTCACCGTCCTGCAGCGCCTTTCCTGGAAGAAGTCAATTCCAATGGCGGCCCTGGTCATAGCGGTGATTGGTATCACCTTTGTTACTTCCACCAATTTTTCCTCTCGGGTCCGGGAAGCAGTGGACGAAATGACCAGCTACCGGGCGGAATCTTCCAGGACCTCTCTCGGCATGCGTTTTGACTGGTGGCGGAACAGTTTGGCGCTGATCAAAGAGAAACCGATTTTCGGACACGGCACGGGATCATTCAAGACCGTTCAGGCGGAGCTGATCAAGGACAGCGACACCAAGCCGACCGACAACCCCCACAACGAATATCTGTTGATCGCCGTCCAGACCGGCCTCGTTGGGCTGTTTCTCTTTGTGGCCCTTCTTGCCACTCAGTTTCTCGCGGCCTGCAGGCTGCAGCCGCCGAGAAAATATCTCCTGCAGGGGGTGGTGGTGGCAATGGCCACCGGCTGTCTGATGAATTCTTTTCTTTTTGACTCCCACCCCGGCCATTTCTATGCAATCGTCTCGGCCATTTTGAGCACTCCGGCGGTAAAAAACGGTGCCCTGCTCTCCAGGCGTTAGCCGGTGCCGGCTCAGAGGGGAAGGAGCACCCGAACCTCGGTATGCTCACCGGGGACGCTCGAAATCGTTATCGTCCCGCCATGTTCTTCGACGATCTTTGCCGACATGGCAAGTCCCAGCCCGGTTCCGTTGCTTTTTGTGGTGAAATAGGGATCAAACACCCGCTGAATATTTTCCGGCAAAATCCCAACCCCGCTGTCGGTG
>JBBRGP010000340.1:0-2836 GCA_038224105.1 Desulfobulbales bacterium
CCGGCCGCAAACCTCGACGGTCTCATTGCCCAGGGTCGGGCCCTCGACTTCATGAACAGCCTCGATGCCGACCCGGATCTCCGCTCCCTCAAGCAGATCACCGTCTACGGTCTCCGCGGCCTCGCGGCCTATGCCGATCATGCGGCAATTCTCGGCAAAGAGGACGAATCGATCTACGCCTACATTCACGATACCCTGGCCGAACTGACCCGAAGTGGCCAGGGCCTTGAGCAACTGGTCGGCTTGGCCCTGAAATGCGGCGAGGTCAACCTGAAGGCCATGGAGCTGCTCGATGCCGGCAACACCGGCACCTACGGCCATCCGGTCCCGACCCCCGTCCCGCTCGGAGTAAAAGCCGGCAAGGCCATCCTGGTATCAGGCCACGATCTCCGGGATCTTGACCTGCTGCTGCAGCAGACCGAAGGCAAAGGCATCAATATCTACACCCATGGCGAGATGCTGCCCTGTCACGGCTATCCGGGATTGAAAAAATATGCCCACTTCTATGGCCATTTCGGCACCGCCTGGCAAAACCAGGCCAAGGAATTTCCGGCCTTTCCGGGGGCGATTCTCTTTACCACCAACTGTATCCAAAAACCTGCCGACAGCTATAAGGCCAACGTCTTCACCACCGGTTTGGTGGGCTGGCCGGACCTAGTCCATATCGACAGCGCCAAGGATTTCACGCCGGTCATCAACCGGGCCCTTGAGCTCCCAGGCTTTCCTGCCGATGCCGACCACGGCTCAGTTCTCACCGGCTTTGCCCGCAATACCGTCCTCAGCGTTGCCGACAAGATCATCGATGCCGTTAAAAGCAAGGCGATTCGCCACTTTTTCCTGGTTGGCGGCTGTGACGGCGCCAAACCCGGACGGAACTATTACACCGAATTTGTTGAGAAGGTTCCGGCCGACTGCATGGTCCTGACCCTGGCCTGCGGCAAATTCCGTTTCTTCGACCAAAAACTCGGGGATATCGGCGGCATTCCCCGCCTCCTCGACGTCGGCCAGTGCAACGATGCCTATTCGGCAATCCAGATTGCCGTGGCCCTTGCCGGCGCGTTTAACTGCGGGGTCAACGATCTGCCGCTGTCCCTGGTGCTGTCCTGGTACGAGCAGAAGGCCGTTGTCATCCTGCTCACCCTGTTCAGCCTGGGCATCAAGGACATCCGTCTCGGACCCTCCCTGCCGGCCTTCATCTCACCCAACGTCCTGAACGTCCTGGTTGAAAACTTTGCCTGCAAGCCGATCGCCGCAACTCCGGAGGAAGACCTCAAGGCCATCCTCGGCTAACTTTCAGGGTAGACAGTCCTGCACCGTCTCAGGCGGGGTATCGCAACCGATACCCCGCCTTTTTTTTAAAATCCTGCCGTACGTGGTTGAATTGTAAAGATTGGGATGAGAACTATATTTTGCAAAAGGATGGCAGTAGCTTGACCCAGATCAAAGATCTTCACGGCCGTTGTGTTATCATGCAATCATCATCGCCATGGTTGTATGTTCTTGAGGTGAAACGCTTCGACACCCGAACCGATCAGCCGCCAACCGTTATTCTCAACACCCCGACCAGGAGGTTTTCCATATGGCAAATGTAAGAAAAATTATTCAAATCGACGAAGAATTGTGTAATGGTTGCGGACAATGCGTACCGGATTGCGCCGAAGGTTCCCTGAAGATAATCGACGGCAAAGCCCGCCTGGTCGCCGACAAGCTGTGCGACGGCCTCGGCGCCTGTCTCGGCTCCTGCCCGACTGGAGCCCTCAAGATCATTGAGCGGCCGGCGGAGGAGTTCGATGAAAAGGCGGTGGAAGAGTACCTGGCCGAGGAGCAGAGAAAGGCCGAAAAGACCCCGGCCAAGACCATGGACTGCGGCTGTGCTTCAAGCCATATCCAGTCGTTCAAGCCCCTCCCCCAGGCTGCCGCCTCCCCATGCCAGTCGGCGAATATGCCGACGCGAATGGTTGCCGCCAAGGGCGGAAATTCCGAACTGACCCACTGGCCGGTGCAGATCCGTCTCATTCCAGCCCATGCGCCCTTCCTGAAGAACGCCGACCTGCTGGTCGCCGCCGACTGCACGGCGGTGGCGGTGCGGAATTTCCAGGAAAAATACCTCGCCGGGAAAACGGTGATGATGGGCTGCCCTAAATTTGATGACGCCGAGAGCTATGTCGAGCGCTTCGCCGAGATCATCAGAACCTGCAACCTGAAAAGCCTGACCATTCTGATCATGGAAGTGCCGTGCTGCTCGGCCATGAATGTCATCATTCAAAAGGCCATCGACCGAGCCGGAATCAGGCTGCCGGTGGAACAGATCACCATCTCGACGCGGGGCGAAGAGCTGACACGGAAAACCTGGTAGCCGGGCGAGTACTCCCTCTCCGCAAAATTGCAAAAAAGGGAGTACTATCCTTCCCACCGCAGGCGAACACCACCTCCGGCATCGGCAACCCCGACGCCGAGGGCCGCCAGCAACTGGAATAAAGGTCGACCGAAATAAAAGAGTTCCTGACGCAGCCCCAGATGGTACTCGGCTACCACCCTCATCCGCAAGCGCAGTTCTGCATCGACCCGGTTTTCTAATTCTTTTTTCTTTTCGTCGGAGAGATGGGCGAGGTTGGTCCGCACGGAGGCCAGGTCATCGCAGGGGCAGATCCGGCCGTGCTCTCTCAGCATCGGGAGCAGCACGTCATTGGCCGGCAGAATATCGAAGCGACTCAAGGTGTCATTTTCGATAAGGGCACGGACATCCCTCGTATCCCAACATTTCAAGGCTCGACAGGCATGGGGGCGATGGTCGTGGATAGTACAGCCCCCATGCCTGTCGAGCCTTGAAATGTTG
>JBBRGP010000341.1:0-2836 GCA_038224105.1 Desulfobulbales bacterium
GCTGATAGAATGGAGTATTCCCTGCGTAACTTCCTGCCTAAAATCTTCATCGACCAGCTTTTGACCTTGGGAATCAACCACATAGAAAACGTCTATCAGTTGCTCGACCTCGGTGGCAATATAGGCCTTATGGATATTCAAACCAAAATCAGCCATCGCCTGGGTAATATGGTAGAGTTGCCCGGGCAGGTCCGGCGCATACACCTCTATCACCGAAAAATATTCCGAACTTTTATTGTCAATTACCACCTTTGAGGCAATCGCCCCAACCGCCTGCACGCGCCGCCCGTAGCTCGACGCCAGCTTCCTGTACAGCCGGTGACTGAGTCCCATCCGATGTTCAATGGCCAGATCAAGCTGCTGATTGAGCCCCGTCCAATCCTTTTCACCGAACCTGAGACCATCCGTTGAATGAACATCAATAACATCGACAACCGTACCATCCGCCCAGGTGAAAATCTGCGCCCGCACCACGGTCAGGCTGTTCAATGCCATCACCCCGCAGATTTTTGCGAGCAACCCGGGACGATCAACAGTCATGATAAGCAGCTGCCAGATATCTTCAGCCTCCTCGGCGACAACCAAGGCTCTTTGCCGGAGAAGCTGGTAATTATCGCGTTGTGTCAAAACATGTTTAGCGACACTCTCCGGCGAAAAGGAAAGTATATAGTCGGCACCCAGAGTTCCGATATCAACGCGAAGATCAGGTTCCTCCCCCAGAAGCATCCGAACCTGATCCCGCAACCACTCCACTCCCTGCTCCTCGTGGGCCGTCACGTCGTGAACTCCGTGCCGCCCCGAGTCCAGATGCGGATATATCTTCAGATACAATTCCTCGAGAAGAGTCCCCTTCCAATCGCTCCACGCCGATGGCCCGGTCGCTTTTGAATCGGCAACAGAGAGCAGATAAAGCATGCTGAGGCGATCAAGACTGCCAATGGTCTCGGCACATCTCTTGATAAAAACGCCGTCATTGAGGTCACGGCGCAGCGCGCTCTCCGGCATAAAGAGATGATAACGCACAAGAAACACCAGCGCTTCACGTTCTTGCTCGGATAACAGCATCCGTTCGCCAATCCCCGCAACCAGACCTGCCCCCTCCTGCGAATGGTCGCGTCCTGAGCCTTTGCCCACATCGTGCAACAGTGCTGCCAAATATAAGACTCGAAGGCTCTTGATGTTTTGGGCAACGACAATCTTGGTTGCCAGTAAATTTTGCACCTCCACCACCGCTTGCAGGGAATGGCGATCAACCGTATAGATATGATACAAATCGTGCTGGGCAAGGGTTAAAATCTTTGCGAACTCAGGGATGCAGGCGGTCAGCACCCCGGTTTCCAGCATGGTCTCCAGCACCAAGGCAATATCCTTCGCCTCAAGCAAGACAGCAGAAAAGGTTTTTGACAAGCGTGGTGAGACCCGCACCTTCTCGGTGATAAGACCGGCATACCCGGCAATGATCTTGCGGCTTCGGTGATGCAACGGCAAGCCGGTGCGGGCCATGGCGAGAAACACCCTGACAAGGATCTGCGGCTTGGATTCTACCTGGGATCTTGAGGCGGTTAAATGCACCCGCCCCATTTTTACTTCTATTCCCGCCTCGACAACCTTGTCGGCGACCAATCCACCCCTGCCGGCCAGCCCAAGGACCTCGTCGACATGATCAAAAAACAGATCGGTGGTCACACTTACCTTCTGCAGGGCTGCATAGACATCGCGCATGAAATGCTCGACACCGAGCATGCCATTCTGCGCCTTATAGCCGAAGGCCCCGGCCACATCACTTTGCTGCTCAAAGTAGAGCTGGTCGTTTTTACGCTTGCTGAAATAGTGCAGGAAACTTCGCAAGCGCACCAGAACGGCCCGGGCAGCAAGAAAATCCTCTTTCTCATCTTCACCCAGCAAGCCCGCCTCCTGTATACCCTGCAGACCGTGCAAGCCGAAAACCATCCCGGCGGTCCACAGCATTGCCTGAATATCGCGCATGCCGCCACGCCCTTCTTTGATATGGGGCTCAAGGAGGTAACTGTGACTGCCGAAACGCTCCCGACGGCTCTTCCGATGCCCCTTCATCTTCTCGACAAAATCCTCACGCCGTCCTTCGACAAAGCGGCCATGATACGCTGCAAGGAGTTCTTCGTACAAATCGCTTGAACCATGGATCAACCGGGCGTCAAGAAGGGCCACAAGAAAAAAGAAATCCTTTTCTGCCTGGGCCAGCGACTCCTCTACAGTACGTACCCCATGGCCAATCTCAAGACCGGTATCCCAGAGCGGATAGAGAACCGCATCGGTGATACGCCCGATCCGCTCTTTTATTTCCGGTCGATAGAGAATCATCAGGTCAATATCGGAATAGGGGAATAGCTCCCGCCGACCGTAGCCGCCGAGGGCGACCAGAGCCACATCATTGTCATAATCCCCGGCATCCAATTGCTGAAAACAGTTGGTGATGTACTCATCGACCAGCCGGCAATGTTGCCGCAGTTCATCGTCACCGCTTTTCGCCTTGCCCCAACTCCCCTCAAGGGCTTTGCGTTGTGCCCGAAATGCGGCAATCATTGGCTACACCGCGTCACGATTCTCTTCGCCGGTACGAACTCTGACCACCCGCTCGATCGGCAGAACAAAAATTTTGCCGTCACCGATCTTGCCGGAATTCGCCGCCGTCCTGATCTTATCGACCACCTGATCAGCCTGCTCTGCGGCAACAACGATCTCAATTTTAATTTTAGGGATAAAATCAACCACATATTCGGCTCCACGGTAAATCTCGGTATGCCCTTTCTGTCGGCCGTAACCCTTCACCTCGGTAATGGTCATCCCGGTAATCCCG
>JBBRGP010000342.1:0-2821 GCA_038224105.1 Desulfobulbales bacterium
GATCGGAAGAGCACACGTCTGAACTCCCCTGGTTGCACGTCTCGTTATGCCTTGACCCGCTTGCCGGTTTTTTCCTATTTATTGTCGGCTTCATAACCTTTATCGCCGCCTGTTATGGGCCCGGCTATGTTCGCCAGTATATCGGCACGCAGCTCTGTATCGGCACCCTGATTCTGTTCTCCGGCCTGTTTATTGCCGGCATGCTGCTGGTACTGTTGGCAGCCGACGCCTTCTCCTTCATGCTCGCCTGGGAGCTGATGTCCGTCGCCAGCTATTTCCTGGTGGTTTTTCAACACCACCACCCGGAGAATCGCCGGGCAGCCTTTATCTACCTGCTGATGGCGGTGGTGGGCGGCGCCTTTTTGTTCCTTGCCTACGGTGTTCTGGCCGGTTTCTCGAGCGGTTTCAGCTTTTCCGCGATGAAGACCGCCGAGCTGAGCCCGCGCTGGGCGACCATTGCCTTTACCCTGGCCTTCGTCGGTTTCGGCCTCAAAGCCGGCATCGTCCCCCTGCATGTCTGGTTGCCGCTCGCCCATCCGGTCGCCCCTTCCCATATCTCGGCCCTGATGTCCGGAGTCATGCTCAAGGTCGCCGTCTACGGTTTCATTCGTTTCGTTTATGACCTCCTGGGAACGGTGACCTGGCAGTGGGGGGTCGGTGTTCTCCTGGTCGGCTCGGCTTCCGCGGTTCTCGGGGTATTGTACGCCCTGATGCAGCACGATCTCAAACGCCTCCTCGCCTATCACAGTGTCGAGAATATCGGCATTATTTACATAGGTCTCGGCCTCTCAATGATCTTTCATGCCACCCACCACCTGGAAATCGCCGCCCTGGCCTTGATCGCCGCTTTATACCATTGCCTGAACCATGCCCTTTTCAAGAGTCTCTTGTTTTTCGGGGCCGGGGCCGTTCTCCAGGAGAGCCGGCAGCACGACATGGAGAAAATGGGCGGCCTGATCAAGAAGATGCCGGTCACCGCCTTCTGCTTTTTGATCGGCTGTATCAGTATCTCCGCCCTCCCGCCGTTTAACGGCTTCGTCTCGGAATGGTTGACCTTTCAGGCGGCATTGCAGGGACCGCTTTTGAAAAGCGGGATCCTCGGGGCGATGATTCCGGTGGCCTCGGCCATGCTCGCCCTGACCGGGGCCCTGGCGGCCGCCTGTTTCGTCAAGGTCTACGGCATCGTTTTTCTCGGGCAGCCGCGCAGCCCGGAAATGCTTGAGGCACACGACCCTTCCTTCGGCATGCAGTTCAGCCAGATGATCCTTGCCGTCTGCTGTCTCGGTTTCGGGATCTTTCCCACCTCGGTGGTCTGGGCGATTAATGGCATTCCCGAGCGCCTCATGGGCGCGGGTCTTACCAGTGCTACCGACAACGGCTGGCTGTGGCTCACCCCGGTAAGTCCGCAGACCGCCTCCTACGGCGCCCCCGCGGTTCTTTTCGGGATTCTCGTCAGTTGGCTGATTGTCTTTATCTTTCTCCATCCGCTCCGCCGTGACAACCGCATCCGTATCGCCCCGGCCTGGGATTGCGGCTTCGGACCGCTGAACTCGCGGATGCAGTACACGGCATCGGCGTTTGCCATGCCCCTTCGCCGCATCTTTTCTTTCGTCTGGCTGATCGTCGAAAAGGTCGAACCGGCCGGCCCCGGCAAGAGCCCGCGCTACTTTCTGAAAATAGATGACCGGCTGTGGCTGCTGCTCTACGTGCCCATCGGCAAATTAATGCTGAGACTGGCGGAACGGACGTCTCGTATCCAGGGAGGGAATCTTCGGGTGTACCTCTGTTATTCCTTTTTCACCTTGCTGTTTCTGCTGTGGGTGATCGTATGACCGGACTGCTCTGGGCAATTATCAAGACCCTCTGCGTGGTCCTCGCGGCACCGCTCATGGCCGGCTGGGTCAAATGGCTGAAATGCCGGCTCCAGAACCGCAAAGGCCCTCCGCCCTGGCAGCCTTACCGGGATCTGCTGCGGCTTTCGCGCAAACACGTGGTCCTGGCGGATGCCGCCTCGCCGATATTTCGCGTCGCCCCCTATATTGTCTTCAGCGTTACCATTCTGGCGGTGTCCACCGTCCCGGTGGTAACCGTCCAGCTGCCGGTGGCCGCACTGGCCGATGTGATTGCCCTGGTCGGTTTTCTCGCCCTCGGCCGTTTTTTCCTGTCTCTCGCCGGCATGGATGTCGGCACCGCCTTCGGCGGCATGGGCTCCTCCCGGGAGGTGACGATCTCGTCCCTCGCCGAGCCGGCGCTGCTCATGGCCTTTTTTACCCTCGCCATGAATGTATCGAGCACCAACCTGTCGACCGTCATCGCCAACCTTGGCCAGCGGGATATCACTTTATACCCCTCGCTGATCTTTTCCTCGATGGGCCTGGTCCTCGTCGCCATCGCCGAAACCGGGCGTATCCCCATCGACAACCCGGCGACCCATCTCGAACTGACCATGATCCATGAGGCGATGATTCTCGAATACAGCGGTCGCCATCTCGCCTTGATGGAATGGGCCGCCATGCTCAAGCTCACCCTCTATTCCCTGCTCATCGTCAATCTCATTGTGCCATGGGGGGTGGCTTTAACCCTGGTGCCGGGCGATCTGGCCTTCGCGACGATTATTGTCATCTGCAAACTACTGCTCTGGGGCCTGCTCCTTGCCGTTTCCGAAACCATCCAGGCCAAGATGCGGCTGTTCCGCGCCCCGCAATATCTGGGACTGGCCTTTATCCTCAGCCTGCTGGGCATGATGAGCCATATTATTCTCGAGGTGCAGTGAGATGCTGATCGCGACTTTATCCCTCCCCGAGCAGGTGGTCCTGACGCT
>JBBRGP010000343.1:0-2813 GCA_038224105.1 Desulfobulbales bacterium
TGGCAATGGCGATGAGCAGCGCAGCGGCGATGATGGTTCGGGAAATCCCGTTAACCTTTGCCATCTGCTGCCGGCTGCCTTCCATCATTGTTAAGGAGATGGCATTGACCTCGGTATCGATGGCCTGCATTTTGCTGATCAGGCCGAGCTGGTGTTCGACGCGGTTGTAATATTCCTGCAGGTTGCCCTGAATGTTCTTGAACCGTTCGTTGATTTTCCCGTACACTTCTTTCAGGCTTTCACTGTTTTCGATGAGTTTACGCCATGCTTCGATACTCTCCTCAAATTTTCCGGCGTTGGCGGTGGTGGTGTTTTTGCCGGACTCGGTGGCCCGTTCAAAGTAGGTTTGGATGCTCGAACTATAGACCTTAGCGCCCAGGATCAGGTCATCGATCCGGAAGGAGCCGGTTTTGATGAGTTCTTCGTATCCGTCGAAAAGTTTGTGAGTTGGACCAATAAGGGCAGTTTTTTTGGTCTCGTCTTCGTGCAATAGCTGAAAGGCCTGCCGGTACGCCTCATACTGGGTCTTGAGATTGGCGAGGGAGTCCCCCCTGGCGGCAGCGCCGGTATTGCCTAGCAAGCCCTTCTCGACACCCAGCACCAGCCCGTCGAGGGCGGCCAGCGCCTTGTCCCGGGCCTCGACCTGGGCCTGCCGCCCAGCCTCATGGCTGTTGAGAAGATAGATATAATACTGTTCCCGCACCTGGGCGAACTGGGCCTGGGCGCTGCTCGTTTGCTGAAAGACGGTCATGGTATTGACGACGTCGGTCAGCGACAGCAGACCGGCGCCGCCGACAATGCAGGTGAATAAAAGTACCACGGCGAACCCAAGCGCGAGTTGTTTCCTCAATTTCCAGCTTTTCATCGAAATTCTCCTAATTGACAGTGTGGAGCGGGGCTGCAAACACAACTATTCTCTGACAAAAGTCGGCGAGTGTCAATTTTATTTGCAGGGGGCGGTGAACCGGACTTAAAAGGGGACAGATTTATTTTCCCGAAAAGCCGGCCGTAAAAGGAGGCTTGAAAAATAGGTATGGTGTTCGTGTATTTGCCTGCTATCATCCCCTCTCCTTGGGGTAGCCGCCACAGGAAGCGACCACCGCCGCAAAACGGCGGGAGCGGATCTCGCAGGAAGCCCCGTGACGGGCACAGGCGGCGAGAAACGGCGCGCGGCCGCTGCCGACGACAAGATCGGCGAGCGCGCTGTGCGAATCGACGATACCGTGGATGGCCAGATCGGCGGGCCGGGCATTCTCCACCTCAAAGAGATCTTCGGCCAGGGGGTTATCCGCGAGATTGCCCGGTCGACAGCCTTCGGCGATGGACCCGGTCTTCCGGTCAAGATAAAGGGCGTGGTTAGCGTAGATCGCTTCACGCTCGCCGAGGCCGGGGAAGACGAGCTTGCGGCCACCGCCATAACCGGCAAAATAATGGTGTGAGACCGCCCCCATTGTCAGGATGGCGCTTGCCTCCATCAGGTCGCGACGGAGGCGGATTGGGGTGCCGCGCTTGGTCCGCCCGAGTTCGACGAAGCTGTTCCGGTCCCGGCAGTCTTGGTGGACAAACGTCAGAGTGGTGTAGCTGTCGCCATAGGCCCGCCCCGGCATTCCTCGTCGCTCTGCCGGGCATGGGTGCCGTAGGCGATGAGGACCTGCAAGCGCCGATGATCGAGACCTTCTTTTTGCAGTTCTTCAAGCAGGATCGGCAGGTATTCGGGATAGCCGCACAGCCGGGTCTTATCGGCGACCACCAGGATCGGTCGAGAAAGATCTAGCGGATTTTGCCGGAAAAAATCGGCAAGTCTTTCGTGGAAGAGGGCCGGATTGATAATCTTCTCCGGCTCGACCACCGGCAAGTGACGGGCGCCGGCCGGCAGAACCAGCGGCAGGGTGCTGCCGCCGTAGGGGACATCGATTGTTTCGCAGGATGTCATGACCGAGGAGATCTCCGTGCTACGAGGTGCGGTGAGTTGTCTTTTTCCAGCTTAGCCTTCCAGACTACCCTTTCGGGAAGGCGTTCGCAAATTTTTTGTCGGATCAGTTTCCAAGATGTTAAGTGCTCGATTGTTCAGTATAAAACATTTGCAAAGAGCGATACGAAAGAGTATTGTCGCGATAATCCCGCAAGCGGCAGCAGATTGACCCGAACCCCAGGACAAGAAGCCCGGCATGATTCCCGTCGATTTTCATTTTCCCTGCCTTTGCCAACCTCCTCGCCCCGGCCATTTACTATGCCCGCCTGGGGCGTTTGGTGGTGCCGGTCATCGGCCGCAAGCCCGAGGGAAAGCTTCTATCGCACGGGGGGATAAGTACCTTACGGCCCCTGATGCCCCGCAAGGGGGCTAAACAGAGTGCCGGTTCCGGCATTATATTGGCAAGGTTATTATCCTACAACGGCTTAACATAACGTCGACAGCAACCACCGGGTATAAAAAGTTCATGCCAACGACTAAGGCAGCGGAGAGTGTGAAAAAGAAGCGGGTTTCCTCGGGCATCGCCGAGCTCGACCGGCTTCTCGGCGATCTTTTTATCGGCGACAATGTCCTGTGGTACGAGGATGCCGGCAGCTTTTCCGCAGTTTTCTGCCTGCATTTCATCAGGGAATCCCTGACACGAAAAAAACCCCTGATCTATGTCACCTTCGACCGCTCTCCGAAAAACGTTGTGTCGTTTCTCGGAACGCTGGCGGAAAGCCAGAACCTGACCATCCTCGACTGTTTTACCAACGGCAAGGGCGACCGCTCCGAAGTCTTCAATAAATTCTATGAAAAAGACGGAGCCCTCTGGCCTTACCAGGTCATCAAGGTCAACGAC
>JBBRGP010000344.1:0-2813 GCA_038224105.1 Desulfobulbales bacterium
GGCCACCGCCCGCCACGAAGGGGTCGCGGTGATCTGGTTGATCATGAACAACAACGCCTTCGGCACCATCGCCGGTCTCGAAAAGGTCCATTACCATACCACCTTCGGAACGGTGTTTGAAAAGGACGGAAAATCGACTTCGCCCGATTATGCCGCCATCGCCAGGGCATCCGAATCACCGCGGCGGCCAACTGAAACCGGCGCTCGAGCGGGCCATCACGCTCAACAAACCGGTGGTCCTCGACGTACCGATGATCAATAACCCGGTGCCGACCACCGGCCATTAAAATATTCTTGACATCTACTCCCCCGGAAAGCATATCTCCCATGTCAGTACCGATTGATCGGCAACAACAGGACATGAAAGGGGCGCAGTATGGAGGTCATCGTCACCATCATCCCGATTTTCAGCATCATCCTCCTCGGCTGGGTGGCGCGGAAAAGAGGGTTTATCACCGGAGAATTTCTCGGTCCGGCCAACCGGCTGGTCTTTCACCTCTCCATTCCGGCGATGATCTTCAATGCCATCGCCAAGGCCGACTTCCACAAGGAATTCGACGGGCTGGTACTGGCTCTGACCCTGTTTTCCGCCGCCACCATCTATTTGCTGGCGGAACTCTGCACCCGGCTGCTGCGGATGGCCCCGGCCCGGGCCGGGGCCTTCGTCCAGAGTTCGGGCCACGGCAATCAGGGATATGTCGGACTGCCGATCACCCTCTACTACCTGGGAGAAACGGGGCTGACCAAAGCGGCCATCATTTGCGGCTTTCTGATGATTCTCCAAAATATCCTGTCGGTGGTAGCCCTGCAGCTGCACGGCACCTCGACCGCCGGTCTGCCAAGCCCCAGGACCCTGGCCGGCAAACTGCTCGGCAACCCGGTGATCCTCGGTGCCATGTCCGGGATTCTCGTCTCCGCCCTGAATCTCCCGGTCCCCCGGGTCATCGGCAGGATGCTCGACATCCTCGGCGGCCTGGCTCCGCCCATGGCCCTGCTGCTCATCGGGGCCTCGCTGTCCCTTGAACTGATGCGCAAATACCTCCGCCCGACGATGGGGGCGGTGACCATGAAACTGGTGGTTCTTCCATCTCTTGGTCTGCTGCTCTTTCATCTTTTTCACATCGGCCCGACCGACTATGTGCCGGCGCTGATCCTCCTCGCCTCGCCCACCGCCACCGTCGCCTACGTCATGTCGCGGGAGATGCGGGGCGATGCCGATTTCGCCGTGGCCACCATCTCCGCCAGCACCCTTTTTTCTTCCCTCTTCATCATGGCCTGGCTGACCCTTATCGCCACCTTCGCCGGCAAGCCGTGAGGCACCGGATCCCGCCCGGTATCCAGTTATCCTGATCAAGGCCACCCCGCTCGGCATGTTCCAGTGTCCCGGCAATCCCTTTCCAAGCTGCGGCTTTGCCGACCAGAAATGGGCCTTCGAAGCGGTGTATACCCCGGAACAGACCGAATTTTTGATAGAATGCCGCACCAGGAACATCGACACCCTGTCGGGTTTCAAACTTTTTATTTATCAGGGCCTGCATGCCTTTGAACGTTTTACCGGGATCATTTCCGATGCGGCCGAGGTTGAACCGGAGTTCCTGAAGCGTTATCCTTTGGAGTAACCAGGAAAATGCGAACCGGCAGCCGCCGAACAGCCCTCCCACGACCATCACCCCACGCCCGCGATGATACGAAAAAACAGCACCGGACTCTACGAGACCCTCAAATCCGACATCCTCATGGGCTATTTTGCCCCCGGCAGCAAGCTGAAGATCGAGACCCTCAAGGAGCGCTACGGCATGGGGGTCAACGTCATCCGCGAGAGTCTCGCCCGCCTGGCTACCGAGGATCTGGTCGATTCCGAAGATCAAAAGGGCTTCCGGGTCGCCGAGATCTCCTCGTCCCGCCTCGCCGACCTCACCCGGCTGCGCATCCTCCTCGAAACCGACGGTGCCAGACATTCCTTCGACAACGGCGGAATCGACTGGGAAAGCGAACTCGTCGCCGCCCACCACAAACTCGCCTATATCGAGGATAAAATGATCGCCGACGAAGAGGCGCATATGCGGATCTGGCACCAGTGCGACTGGGAATTCCACGCCGCCCTCATTTCCGCCTGCGGCTCACAACTGCACTGCCTCTATCACAAACGGATCTTCGACCAGTTCCGGCAATACGTCATGCTCGACCTGTTGACCAACGGCTTTCGCGGCCTTGACGTCATCAAGGAGCATCAAGCCATCGTCCAGGCAGCGCTGCAGCGGGATTACCCTCGATGCGCCAAGGCTCTGGAAACCCATATCGGTTTCTATTACCACCACCAGCAGTAACTGGTTCCCGCCGCCCTTGCTCGCGCCGCGGCTTCTCCTCCGGCGCTGGTGGCGGTCGGTATCTCCACGGCATCGCCGCCCCGCCCAACTCTGCCGACACCTGGTGCATGACCGGTATTGAGCCTGGTGTTGACAAGCCGATTTCACAGCGGTATATCAATCGAAAGCAGGATTGCATCGAAGGCGGTGGCGAGAGGGTGTTTGGCCATGCGGCAAAAGACGATGCCAAACCCTTCGATGGATTACGATGGATAAAAAATGGCTCTACTTATTGCACAATCAGCGGTGTTGGTAACCTTGCTCTCGGCAATCGTACCGCTGTTTTTCCTTGGCCGGCCGCATCTCCAGAGCCGGCTCTCTTTTGTCCTGCTCGGGATCGCCGGCCTCGCCGCGGCCTGGAGCGGAGGCTCGGCGCTCCTGCTGCGGACCTCCGAGCAGGTGGTCCTGCCCCTCGGTCTCCCCTGGTTGCACGTCTCGTTATGCCTT
>JBBRGP010000345.1:0-2806 GCA_038224105.1 Desulfobulbales bacterium
TCAGAGCACTGCGGAGGATGTCGAGGCCGCTCTTCTCGTCACCGGTGACGGCGATGGTGTCCAGGACCTTAATACAGCGGATCAGGGCGATGCCGCCGCCCGGCACGACCCCCTCCTCGACCGCGGCGCGGGTGGCATTGAGCGCATCCTCGACCCGGGCTTTCTTCTCCTTCATCTCCGTTTCGGTGGCCGCCCCGATATTGATGACCGCCACGCCGCCGACGAGTTTGGCGAGGCGTTCCTGGAGTTTTTCCCGGTCATAGGTGGAGGTGGTATCGTCGATCTGGTTGCGGAGCTGTTTAATGCGCTTGGCGATGGCGTCCTTGGTGCCCGCTCCGTCAACGATGGTGGTGTTGTCTTTATCGATCTTGATTGATTTGCATCCGCCCAGGTCGGCAAGCCGGACCTTCTCCAGTTTCATGCCGATATCCTCGCTGATTGGCTGGCAGCCGGTGAGGATGGCGATATCTTCGAGCATGGCCTTGCGTCGATCGCCGAAGCCAGGCGCCTTGACAGCCGCAACCTTCAAGGTGCCCCGCAGTTTGTTGACGATCAGAGTAGCGAGGGCCTCGCCGTCGACATCCTCGGCAATAATCAGCAGCGGTTTGGCGGCTCTTGCCACCTCCTCGAGAAGCGGTACGAGATCTTTCATCGTTGAGATCTTCTTTTCATAGACCAGGATCGCCGGTTCCTCGAGCAGGACCTCCATCTTGCCAGGGTCGGTGACGAAATAGGGGGAGAGATAACCGCGGTCGAACTGCATCCCTTCGACGACATCCAGGGTGGTGTCCATGCTCTTCGCCTCTTCGACGGTGATCACCCCCTCTTTGCCGACTTTGTCCATGGCGTCAGCGATCAGTTTGCCGATGGTTTCATCGCTGTTGGCGGAGATGGCGCCGACCTGTTCGATCTCCTTTTTGTCCTGGATTGGCTTGGAAATTTTATGCAGTTCCTGGACGACGGCAGCGACACCCTTGTCAATTCCGCGTTTCAGTTCCATGGGGTTGGCACCGGCCGAGACCATTTTATTGCCTTCGCAAAAGATGGCCTGGGCGAGGACTGTCGCCGAGGTTGTACCGTCTCCGGCCACATCGCTGGTCTTGCTGGCGACCTCTTTGACCATCTGGGCCCCCATGTTCTGATACTTATCAGTCAGGGTGATCGCCTTGGCGACGGTAACGCCGTCCTTGGTTACCACAGGGGAACCGAAGGATTTATCAATCAGAACGTTGCGGCCCTTCGGCCCAAGGGTCACCTTGACGGCATCCGCCAGGGTATTGACCCCTATAAGAATCGCCTCACGGCCCTTTGCGTCAAATGCAAGCATTTTTGCCGACATTGTTTTCTCCCTCCATGATTATTCAGACAAGATTCCAAGGATAATGGTTGAACATTCATCAGTTTGCCAAGAGAATAATGCCCCTGCCCGGGCTGTCAAGATTGACCGGCACGGTTTTTACTCTGATTATTGTTAAAAACCGTGTATAATCAGTCTCGATTACCGGGACATGGGTCGGCCAGGTCCGGAGGTTGATGGCAATGGCCGCGGAGATGTCGAAGTCTCACCACTTCCTCCGATACATCTTGCAAAATCGGCGAAAATCGGATATTTTATTATCCCCAAAACGGTAATCCGGGAAGGGCCTGCCTTACCGCCGATTTATCTCTTGCATCCCCCCTCTCGCCTGGTTTATCCGGCCCAGGCAATGTCCGGATTATCATGTCCAGCACATTTCTCCCTGTATCTCGCTTTGTGCGTGAGATAAACTACCGAAAGACAGGCCGGGTGATCGCCCCCTATCTGATTCTGGCCTTGCTCGTCCTGACCATCTCCCTGTCCTTTGGCCTGAACGGTGGCATTGACGAATATCTGCTCGCCTTTCGCTACGAACTGCCCTTCCTGCTGCTCGCTTTCGCGGCCCTCCTGTATCTGATGCGCCCCGGTTTCTGGCGGGTTCCGGTGGCGGCGGCGCCGATCCTGCTCCTCTATGTGGGCATGGACATGTATTATGTGTTTATGCACAGCATCTTTAAGCTCGATGATCTTCTCCTGCTGCCCGAGGGCCTCATCGTCTCCCCGGTCTGGGTTCAGGTGGGGGTAGCGGCCGGGCTCGCGGGCTGGGCGCTGGCCTTTCTTTTCTTGCTCAGGCGCCGTCCCCGGGAACTGGTGGTGCCGCTGATCCTCCTGGTTCTTGCGGCGGTGCCGCCGGTCGCCGCCTTCACCGCTTCGATCCAGTTTCTCAAGGCGGCCGACAGCCGAGGAGTGAGCATCGTGCCATGGTCCGACCGTTGGACCGTCGCCCTGATGGGCCGGGCCACCTCCCTGATGCTCTTTGCTGCCGCCAAGCACAAAGCCATGAATGAACTGGCCCTGCTGCCGGTCGTTGATGACCCCGGCCGCGATCCGGCCGTGCTTAAGAGCACCCTGCAAAATTCTCGCAATATTCATATTCTCGTCCTCGAATCGTTTCTCGACCCGGAGCGCTTCAAGGGCCTGAAATTTTTGACACCGCCGGCACCGCCTGAGTTTGCAAAACTGCGCAAGAAAATGCACGTGGCGACCTCGCCGGTTTTCGGAGGCGGCACGGCCCAGGCCGAATTCGAAATCCTCTGCGGCGTGCCGGCCCTTGAGCTCTATACTTCGGCGGAATTTAACATGCTTGACGGTGCCAAGACGCCGTGCCTGCCCAATGTCCTTGCCGAGGCCGGCTATCGGACAATTGCCACCCAATCGTATAAACCGGATTTTTTCAATTCGGAGAAGGCCTATCGGTCGCTTGGTTTTGAAGAGATCAATTTTCCCACG
>JBBRGP010000346.1:0-2715 GCA_038224105.1 Desulfobulbales bacterium
AGACGCAAGGTTTGCCGCTGGATAGGGGGGACGCTCAGATCATACCAATGAATAAACGCATTCTGATCATAGATGACGAAACCAGCATCCGCGAGACACTGGCAGGAATTCTCGAGGATGAAGGCTTTTCCTCCATCGCCGCCTCGTCCGCCGAGGAGGGTCTGGAACTCCTGGAATCGATGAACATCGACCTGGTTCTCCTCGACATCTGGCTGGGAGATACCATGGACGGCATGACCGCACTGGAAAGAATCCGGGAACGCTTCAATCTGCCGGTTATCATGATCTCCGGCCACGGGACCATCGAAACGGCGGTCCAGGCCACTCGCAAAGGCGCCTTCGATTTCATCGAAAAACCACTTTCCTATGACAAGATAATCCTCGCCATCACTAACGGCCTGCGCTTTGCCAAGCTGGAACGGGAAAACCTCCTGCTGCGCCAGAGTTCCGCCGATAAACCTATCCTGACCGGTAGATCGACGGCAATTCGGGCCCTGCAAAAACAAATCGACATGGTTGCCCCGACCGATGCCTGGGTCCTGATCAGAGGGGAGCACGGCACCGGCAAGGAGCTGGTCGCCCAATCCATTCACCGCGCTTCCCGCTCCTGCGATCAGCCGATGATCGAGGTCAACTGTGCGGCTATCCCCGAAGAGCTTATCGAGTCGGAGCTTTTTGGCCATGAAAGGGGCTCTTTTACTGGCGCCCATACCAGCAAAAGGGGGAAATTCGATCAGGCTGACGGCGGCATCCTCTTTCTCGATGAAATTGGCGACATGAGCCTCAACACCCAGGCCAAAATTCTCCGCATTCTCCAGGAGCAGAAATTTGAACGGGTTGGCGGCAATAAAACCATAAAAGTCAATGTCAGGGTTCTGGCTGCCACCAACAAAAACCTGGAAGAAGACATCGCCGCCGGCAGGTTCCGGGCCGACCTGTTCTGGCGTCTGAACGTCGTCCCGATCCACGTTCCCCAACTGAAGGACCGGCTGGAGGACATCCCTTTGCTGGTTGCTGCCCTGATCAAAAACCTGGCGAACAAAGGCTTGAAAAACAAGGAATTCACCCAGGATGCATACCAGGCTATGATGGCTCACCTCTGGCCCGGAAATGTCCGCGAGCTGCGCAATTTCGTGGAACGGCTGGCGATCATGTGCCAAGAACCGACCATCACCGCCGACCACATCCGCCTCTTCCTGAATCCCGGCCAGACCAGTGGCCAGGGTGACAACAGCTCCAGTCTGAACTGCTTTTTATCCGTTGACTACAAGACGGCAAAAAGGCTTTTTGAGATGGCCTATCTCCAGAACAAGCTTCTCCAGAACGACAACAATATCACAAAAACGGCGGAACAGGTCGGTCTGGAGCGAAGTCACCTCCATAAAAAGCTTAAGTCGTTCGAAATTATTCAATAAGCAGGACCGCCGTAAAAGTGTATGGGCGTAGCCCCCAGAAGAGGGCGCAGGTAGAACTTAAGGGGCTTTGGGCGGCTGCTCCCGCCACCGGCTTCAATTTCATCCAATCAACCCAGGAGTTCCCATGGTTTTCCCAGAATATCGACCAAGACGTCTTCGCCAAAACAGTGCTTTTCGTGCTCTCATCCGAGAGACACACCTCGCCCCCGCTCAGTTTATCTATCCGCTTTTTGTCATGCCGGGGAAAAATAGGCGTGAGGAAATCCCCTCCATGCCGGGGGTATTCCGGCTGACCGTCGACCAGCTGGCCGGCGAGGCTAAAGAATGCCTGGGACTGGGCGTGCATTCGGTGATCCTTTTCGGCCTGCCTGAGAAAAAGGACGGGATGGGGTCCGGCGCCCATGCCAAAAACGGCATCATCCAGACGGCGATCCGGGAACTGAAGAACAAAGTCCCGGAACTGCTGGTCGTGACCGACGTATGTCTCTGCGAGTATACCGACCACGGCCATTGCGGCTGCCTGATCAATAATGTCGTCGATAACGACGCCACCCTTGAGATTCTTGCCAAGACCGCCCTCTCCCATGCCGAGGCCGGAGCCGATATGGTCGCCCCCTCGGACATGATGGATGGCCGGGTCGCGGAGATCCGGGCCGCCCTTGATGAAAGCAACCGTGAATCGGTACCGATCATGTCCTACGCGGTGAAGTACGCTTCGGCGTTTTACGGCCCGTTTCGGGATGCCGCCGATTGCGCCCCGCAGTTCGGCGACCGGAAGAGTTATCAGATGGACCCGGCGAACAGCCGGGAGGCGCTGCGGGAGGCGACCCTCGATGTCGATGAGGGTGCGGATATCCTCATCGTCAAACCGGCGGTCGCCTACCTCGACATCGTCTCCCGTCTCCGGGAGGAGTTCGATCTGCCGATTGCCGCCTACCACGTCAGCGGCGAATACGCCATGATTAAAGCGGCGGCGGAGAAAGGCTGGATAGACGGTGACCGGGTGATGGAAGAGACGCTGCTGTCGATAAAACGGGCGGGAGCCGATATAATCATTACCTACTTTGCCAAGGATATGGCAAAGATCCTGCAAAATCGCTAGACGGGCAAATTAAAAAGCGGGGAACGAATCATCCCGTTCCCCCTCCCACCCCTAATTCCCCGCGGCATCAGATGCGAATGTCCAGCAACCTCGCGGAAATATTCTGCGTTTGTTGCTGTTTTTCCCTCCCCGGTGTTTCCGGCCAATGCTGCGTCGCGGACGATCCGGCCGGTCCTCCGCTTCTTGCCAGGGCTAAGG
>JBBRGP010000347.1:0-2698 GCA_038224105.1 Desulfobulbales bacterium
GGAAAGGACGGCATAGAAGCCTGGATAGAGGTCAACAAGGTACCTCTTGTCGGGCAGGGCGGCCGCATAGTCGGGGTCCTCTCGACGGCGGAGAATATCACCAAGGAACAGAACCTCGAGAAACAACTCCTGCAATCCCAGAAAATGGAGGCGATCGGCACCCTGGCAGGAGGAATTGCCCATGATTTCAATAATATTCTTACAACAATCATCAACTCGACGGAACTCGCCATCGGCGATATCGCCCCGGGTTCCCAGACCGAGGCCGATCTCAACCGGGTCCTCAAGGCGGCGCGAAGGGGCGGACGGGTGGTCCAGCAGATCCTCTCCTTCAGCCGGCCGTCCCGGGAAGGGTTCCGGCCGACCGATCTGAGCAGTGTCGTCCAGGAAGTCGTTCACCTGATGGAGGCCTCGATGCCCGCCAACATCACTGTCTCCAGCAATGTCGCTCCGGACGGAGGCTTTTTCGTCCTCGCCGATCCGACCCAGATCCATCAGGCCACCCTCAACCTCTGCACCAACGCCTTCCATGCGCTGAAAAGGACCGGCGGCAACATCGGCATCCAGCTGTCCCGGCTGACCCCGGAGGAAGGCCGGCTCACTTTGGTTTCTTCCGCCTCCGGCACCATCATCAAGCTGTCGGTCGCCGACAACGGCCCGGGCATCAAACCGGAAATCATTGATAAAATATTTGACCCCTTCTTCTCGACCAAAAGCAAGACCGAAGGGACGGGACTCGGCCTGGCGGTGGTCCACGGCATTGTCAAGAGCCACCAGGGCGTGATCCGGGTCTTTTGCCCCGAGGAAGGGGGAAGTACCTTCGAGATCTGCCTGCCGGAGGCCGAAGCAGGTGAGGATATCGTTACCGGCAGGCCGGCCTCGACTTTTGTCAATGGCGGCCATATCCTGTTCATCGAGGACGATGAGGATCAGCTGCAGTCGACCCCCCGTCTCCTGGAAGACATGGGGTTTACCGTCACCGCCCTCCGCGACCCGGCCGCCGCCCTGCGCCTGGCCATGTCGACCTCTTTAGCCTTTGATATCGTCATAACCGATTTTGACATGCCGGGCCTGAGCGGCACCCAACTCGCCGAAAAACTTCCGAATCTACCGGTCATCCTCGTCTCGGGCCGGGACGATGCGCGGATGTCGGCCAGGGATTTCCCGAATATCCTCAAAGTGGTGATAAAGCCCTACGATAAAAACGACCTCATGGAGGCAATCCGCGAGGTGATGCAAAGCGAAAAACGAGAATGACCCAGATCCTGATTATCGACGACGACATCGAGGCCTGCGAAACCATGGCCAGTCTGGTCACCCGGCTTTCCTACCGGGCCGACACGGCGCACACCCTGCGGGACGGTCTCGGCCGTGCCGAAGGCGGCAACTACGACGTGGTGTTCCTCGATGTCTACCTTCCCGACGGCAACGGCCTTGACCTGCTGCCGGCGCTGATGGCCATTGCCGACCCTCCCGAGGTCATCATCCTCACCGGCAAAGGCAACCCGGATGGCGCCGAACTGGCGATCAAAGGCGGGGTCTGGGACTATCTCCTCAAACCAACGAGCGTCCGCGACATTACCCTCACCCTCAACCGGGCGCTGAAATACCGGAAGGAGAAAAAAGGCAGTGGCGCCAGGAATGCCCTGGTGGTCTGCGGCGTAATCGGGAGCAGCCCGGGGATCAAAGCGAGTATTGCCCTGACGGCCAAGGCTTCCAATTCCGATGCCAATGTCCTGCTGACCGGAGAAACCGGCACCGGCAAGGAGTTGTTCGCGACGATCATCCATAAAAACAGCCAAAGGTCGGCCGGCAACTTCGTGGTCGTCGATTGCGCCTCGCTTACCGAGTCACTGGTCGAATCCACTCTTTTTGGCCATCTGAAAGGCTCGTTCACCGGGGCCCAGCTTGATCGCATGGGACTGATCAAGGCCGCCGACGGCGGCACCCTGTTCCTCGACGAGGTCGGCGAAATGCCCCTTTCCATCCAAAAGGTCTTTCTCCGCGTCCTCCAGGAACGCCAGTTCAGGCCGGTCGGAGCGACCAGGGAGCAGACCAGTAATTTCCGCCTGATCGCCGCCACCAACCGCAATCTCGACCTCATGGTGGAAGAGGGGTTGTTCCGCAGCGACCTGCTGTTTCGCATCAAGACGATGCGGATTCAGCTCCCGGCCCTGTGCCAGCGGACCGGCGACATCCTTGAACTGGCGGAGTTCCGGATAAAGCAGCTCTGTAAAAATTTCGGCATGGAAGATAAAGAAATCGGCGACGACTTTTCGAGGACTCTCACCGAGTACAACTGGCCGGGAAATGTCCGGGAACTTTTCAATATCCTTGAAAACGCGGTCATCGATGCCGGCGAGGAGACCACTCTCTGCGCCATGCACCTGCCGAGAAGCCTGCGGATTCAAGTAGCCAAGGCGCAGATCACCAGACTCACCGGAGCCAAAGTCATCGAAGAGGAGAACGCAGCCGCCGATCCCCTTGTCCAGAATTTCGGACAAAAGATCTTTGAGGACATCTTTGACCGGCCGTTGCCGCCCCTGAAGGAGTTCAAAAACACCGCGGAAAAAACCTATCTCGGCGAACTGATCCGCCAATGCGACGGCAATATCCAGAAAATCATGGATATTTCCAGTCTGTCGCGATCCCATTTTTATTCACTGCTGAAGAAATATAAACTCTCGTCATGACCACC
>JBBRGP010000348.1:0-2660 GCA_038224105.1 Desulfobulbales bacterium
AGCGTACAGAAAAACGAGCTCATGGGAAAGAGGAAGATAGCGGTAGAGTCCAGGGGCTAACGTTTTCACCCTCTGGATGAACAGGTAGGTCTCAAAACTATGTCTCGCTCCGGCTGAAGGGACGGTGCGGAAATGAGCAGGCTGCTTGCCGGGGCTTCTCACTCCCTGGGTAGCCCAGAGAAGAAACGCCAGCTCTTCAATTTTCAGGTATTCGTCGCTGTAGTTGCGCCGGCTTTGCCGGTTGCCAATTGCCTCTGTTACATCCGTTGGCTGTATAGCAGTACTCCAGGACTCCCTGCCGGGCAGAGCAATCCGGTGCAACGATTGATCCACCGCTTCCTCCGCGGGTGGAACGGGTACCCCTCGATTCTGGTCACTTGCGCTAAAATCGATGGCTTTTCGGATACTGTCTTTTAAAAAATCGCGATACAGTTTGAAATTTTCCATACCAGTATCTCCTTGTCCGGCGTCACCGTTGGGCGCCTGACTATTTGTTGTCAAGAGAGATGTTGCGGCAGTAGGTCTCCTGCAGGCAGAGAGCGCCGAAGACCGCGATTCCGGCAAAAAAGAGCATCAGCAGAAAACCGTGGTGGTAGTCGGTCTGGGCGTAAACCCTGCTGCCCTCGACCATTCGCCCATTCCATGACAGGTCGGCGATATACCCGAAGAGCGGCTGCATCAATGCGGTGCCAATAAAGCAGCCGGTGTTGACGACGCTTACCGCCATGCCCGACAGACTCGGGTGGATCAGCTCTTTGGCGGCGGCAAAGGTGAGGACAAAACCTGAGCCGGCGACTCCCATAAAACTGAACAAGCAATACCCGGTGGTCCCGGGCGACCACGGGGTATACATGACCAGCAGCCAGGACAGGGCGTAGCAAAGGACACAGAGGAGAAGGAGCGGTTTTCGGCGACCGACCCGGTCGGAGAACCAGCCAAAGAACAATGCGCCAAAGGCAAAAGCCAGCAACATCGTGGTCATGTGCCCGGCGGCAAAGGATTTTTCTGTCCCATAGACATCGCGGAGAAAGGGAATTCCCCAAAGGCCCATGAACGAGTAGAGACCGCCGATCATGCCAAACTGCACCAGAAAACCTGGCCAGATGCGCGGTACTGCGACCACCGATCTCAGGTTTTTCAGCCAGTGCACCTTTGGCCGATCATCCCTGCCCATGCTATAACTGTTGGGCGACGGAAACCCCAGGTCCTCCGGACGGTTCCTGACGATCACAAAAGATAATGCGGCAAGGAGCAGCGAGAGCACGCCGATAGCGGTGAAGATCGATCGCCAGGAATAATCGGCAAGCAGCGAAGACAGCGGTCCGGCGGCAAGAACAGAGCCGAGGTTGCCGATCAACAGGGTCAGCCCGCTCATAAAGCCGAATACTTTCTCGTCAAACCAGACGGAGTTGCTCTTCATGATGCTGATGAAAATGACGGAGACGCCCAATCCGACAAGAAACCTGCCGACGCAGGCCATGACAAAGGAATCGGCCATGCCGAAACAGAGCGAACCGATACCGGCGATGAGGTTGCCACCGATCACCGAAATCCGGATTCCGAGGGTGTCGGCTATGACCCCCGAGGGAATCTGCATGCAGGCATAGACTATAAAGTAGATGGCGGACAGGGCACCGAGTTTTGATCCGGTCGTGTGAAAGGCGGCCATCAGATACTCGGCGACCACTCCCGGCGCCATGCGATGGAAATAGACCAGGATATATGCCAGCAGCAATACCCCGAAAATCGACCACCTGGCGGCCGCGTAGGTGAAAAATCGGGTGGTGCCGGTCAGCGTTTTCGTTCCGTTCATGCAGGGAGTTCCTTGTTGGCTGAGGGGGGTGATTTCGGGTGCATACCGTCCGATAGACGCGGCGTCGGCCGGGCGGTGCTGCTGGAATATTATCTGGTCGACCGTCGCTTAAAGCCTCATTTTCTCGATATAGCGGCACAGGGCGCCGATCGATCGCGCCAGGGTTGCCGTCGATTTGCCGGAACTGTAGACGACGCAGACGCCAAGAATGCCGGTAAAGAGAAGTTCCGCCGCATCTCCGGTATCCAGATCCATTCCCAGGGTCCCCGCGGCTTTTTCCTCATGTAGCAGGCGTTCGATCATCTGCCGCAGTCGGACGAAGCCCTCGTGCACTTCGCGGCCGAGATGGGGGAACTCCTCGCCGAGTTCTACGGCAAGGTTGACGAAGACACAACCGCCCGGCAGGTTAAGGGTGTCGGTGAGATAATTATCCCGGTAGTTTTCCAGGAGACGGATAAGCTTGTCGGTCGGCCGTGGCAGGTGGTCAAGGCCACGCAGGTTTTTTTCCCGCCAGATCTTTCGTGCCAGACTGAGCGCCTCACGAAATAACTGCTCTTTGTTGGGGAAATGGTTGTAGAGCCCGCCTTTTGAGGCGCCTACCGCGTCGATGATCGACGAGGTCGAGGTGCCGGAATAGCCTTTGGCGGAAAACTGCCGTAAGGCTTCCATCAGCAATTTGTCTTTCAATGTCATCAATGGCTTTCCTCCTGATCCGGAAACAAAGCGACCGGTCGGTCTGTTGAGCGAAGACCATATTCTGTTTGCATGACGAAGTCAAGTTGGCAATGAGTCCGCTTTTTCCACAATGCCGCAAATCCATGATCGATTCACCCCGGCAGCCCTAGAG
>JBBRGP010000349.1:0-2654 GCA_038224105.1 Desulfobulbales bacterium
AATCGCCTGACCCATCAAACGGGACTCTTTTCCAGCGTACCGCGGCTGGTGGTAATTGGATCCGCCCTCGGTGCAACGATGTAAAGATTTCCTCCTTTACCGCCTCTACGATCATGGATCCCTACACGGAAGCCCATCTATTCGTCGCCGCTATTCGAGTTCTGCGTCACCAGGGCGGATGTCCGCCAAAGATTGAAGATGTCTGCGCCATGCTCAGCCTTTCCGTCGAATTGGGGCACACGGTGTGTCGCCGACTGGCGAAACGGGGCATCCTTGAAACCTTTGACGATCCCTTTTCCATCAAGTTGGCGGTCGCCAATCACCTGGAAATTGAAAATCTTCCGAAAAAGGTGACGGAAGAGAACAGCCTTGCCAAGGAGCTTGAAAAATTTCAGTCGGAGCGAAAAAGCGTGGAACGGAAGGTCGCTGCCATGCAAGCGGAAATGGCCAAGAAAAAGCAGGATTTGTTTGCCGATATCGAGGCTAAATTCAAAAAAGAAATGGAGAAACAGAAGAAACAGTAGCCGGAGTTCGCCGACTCCGGCTGGCAAAGCCGGCGGTTTTTACAAGCAACCCTTGCCCGGAAGGATGAAGGCCCTAAAAACCGCGGAGTGGAGGCCGGCAAGCACGACGTCGTCGCATAAATAGTTCTTGACTGGATAACAGTAACTAATTACATTTAATATTAGTTATTAATAAAGGACTGGTATGCAGCTACGAATGACCAATCAGCGGGAAATCATCCTGCGTGAGTTAATCAAAAGCAAGCGACATCTTGCGGCTGATCAACTCTACGACATCGTTAAAAAAATAATGCCGAGGATAAGCCTGGCGACTGTATACCGCAACCTCGAGACCCTCTCCGAGGCTGGACTGATTAGAAAACTGGAGATCAGTGGCAGGCAGAAACGTTTTGATTATGACCCATCTGAGCATGATCATATATATTGCCTAGTATGTCATCGCGTCGACAACCTCGAGATTTCCCATAAGGGCTTGAGCGCGGCCGAATTCGGAGCTGTCGCCGGGTATTCGATCACCGGGTATCGCCTGGAAATCGTCGGGGTTTGTCCGGAATGTCAAATAACAATAGAAATCAAGGAGAAACGAAAATGAGTGGTTGTGGCTGTGGTTGTGGAAGCATGAGCAAAGGGCCGGGTGACGCATCTAAAAAGATATTGGAGACACTCGCCAAATGTGATGGTCCGTGTGGTTCCAAAGATATCGTCGAGGCGACCGGCCTCGATAAGAAAGTTGTCAGTGATCAGATTGCCGCCCTGAAAAAAAATGGCTTGGTGGACAGCCCGGTGCGCTGCAAATATGGCATTACCGCCGCGGGAAAAGCATCGCTATAGCAGGCGGTTCAGGGGGGCAAAAGGTGGCCGGCAGTATCTGTGGCCGGGAAAACCCGTCGCTGAAGTGGGGGCAACGGGTTTTCTTTTGCGATATCTGTGGCAAGAGTTTGCACGGAAGTGGTAGTATCTCCCGTTATCGTGGTGCAGCGGCCACCAGGTTTTCTTGTTTTTTAGCCCGGAGCAACGAGATAAACGTGTTGGCGGTGGTTGGCGAGGGGTAACGGGAAAATGACTGCCCATCCAGAACAGCAGTTTCCGGGCCTAAGTTGTAATAATTTAACGGTGGCATATGCAGGAAATTATCGCGAAAACCAGGACGTTCAGACGCTTTAACCAGAAAGAGCCGATCAGTATGGCAACCCTCCATGAACTCGTTGATCTGGCCAGGTTGGGTGGCTCGGCCCGGAATGGCCAACCTTGGCAATACATGGTGGTCAACACTCCGGAACTTTCTGCCAGGATCTTTCCTTATCTTGGCTGGGCCGGTTACCTGACCGACTGGAAAGGGCCGGTAGAGGGCGAGCGTCCCAGTGCGTACATCCTCTGCCTGTTGAACAAGAATCGGCTCAAAGGCAGCGAGGCGGAAGCCCAGTTTGACCTTGGCGTGGCAACGCAGAACATGTTGCTCGGGGCGATGGAGAAGAGGATTGGCGGATGCAGAATCGGTGCCTTTAATCCCCAGTTGGAATTGCTCTTCAACATGCCTGACTTTTTGCATATTTCCCTGGTTGTCGCCCTTGGCAAACCACGGGAGACGGTGATCATCGAAGAGTGCAAAACCGACGATGATGTTCGCTACTGGCGGGATGAACACGGGGTCCATCATGTGCCGAAACGCGCCTTAAAGAGCTGCCTGACAACGCTTGAGCTGGTGGAGAAACCGGCCTGAGGTTCGGTGTTTTCCACCCGGAGAGGGCAGCCTCATACCATGGTCCCGCCTGCTCTCCGAACCTTCGGGTATCACTATCGGCGGAAATACGGGCAGGGCGTCGGGAAAATTCCCATCGATTTAGGGCTGCCGTGCCCGAACCGGAAGCGCGGCGGCTGTATTTTCTGTCGGCCGGCCGGCTTTACTCCGAGCTATCTGCGGAGCACCGATGGTCTTGCCGCCCAGGTCGACCTGGGGAAAACCCATCTCCTCAAAGGCAGATTCAAGAAATACTTTGCTTACCTCCAGCAGGAGACCTGTACGGCAACGCCGGCAGCGACCTTGCTGGCTGTTCTGCACCTGCTGGTGGCCGATGTTGATTGCGTCGGTTTGATTCTCTCCACCAGACCGGATTATGTGGCAGAAGAACT
>JBBRGP010000350.1:0-2620 GCA_038224105.1 Desulfobulbales bacterium
AGAACTCTCCCAGGCCTTCGGCGTCGAACATGTATCGCTCCACGCCAGCCTGGTATTTTTCGGCTTTCTCTACTCGCCGATCAATTTACTGGTATCCATACTCTTCCATATCGTCTCCAGACGACATGAGTATGCGGCGGATGCCTATGCCGCGGAGACCACTGGTTCGAGTGGTCCGCTCATTTCCGGTCTGAAAAAACTCTGCGCAGCCAATCTCTCGAACCTCACCCCGCACCCGTGGATGGTCTTTCTCAGGTACAGTCATCCCCCGGTTCTCGCCCGCATCGCCCAGTTAAAAGGGTGCCAGGCAGACAGCCGGTGGTGAGAAAATAAATATACAGCTTGACACTTTCATTAGTTAAATGGTTATTTTTAATGGTGCATTTGGAAAAACCTCTTCGGAGGGATGCGTTGAGTTGCGTTTTGCCAACGAGATGATAATATTGTCGGAACTTTGGTGCACATCTAAGACATTTTCTGCCTTCAGGAGAATACGATGAAAAACAGTGAATTTCGGGGCCCTCTCTTTCAATCCGCGGCGGTGCTGGCAGGCGTGATAATTTTGGCGATGATCGCCGCCTCCTCCGGTGCCGGCAGCGTCGGTGGCGGCATTCTTGCCGTTCTCGCCTGGATCGGCAATACCATTCTCTTCGTCATCGGCCTGGCCGTCGGCCTCGGTGTCGGTATCGCCCTGCTGATAGCAATCTTTCTGGCGGCGGTGGCGATGGTATCTCCGGAACAGGCGTCACGGATGTACAGCGACTTAAAAAAAAACTTCACTAAAAGCGTCCTGACCTGCCAAAACCCCTGGTCCTGTTGCGATACCCCAGGATCTGAACGACCTATTGATGCGGAGGAATACATCCGGATGAAACAGGAGATTACCGATCTTCAGGCAAAAAACATCAATCTTACCGGTAAAATAAAGGAACTTAAGGAAGATACCGTCCTACTCAAAGACAATTTCGCGGCTGTGCAAGCCGATAATGTGGCGCTCAAGGCGAAAATCGAGGATTTGAGCCAGACAGTGAAAGACCTGAGCGACGCCGAGAATGCGATCAAGGAAGTTGTGGCGGATCTCACCACGAAAATACAGGCCGGCGCCGACCAGGAAATGATCGTTCAGATCCGCAACCTTGAACGTTTGCAGGCCCAGACCAGGGAAGAGCTGGAAGGCTTCATCGAAAGGTTGAACAGTTTGGAACCGGGACAGAAACACGCCCCGACCTCGGGCATCTTCTCCTATATTGAAAAGGACAAATATCAAGCCCTGTTCATAGAAAAGGTGGAGGAGGCCCTGGCTCGAGAACTGACCTATGCCCAGATCGATGAATATCTGAGCACCCAGCTTCCGCCCGATCTTGTCAAAATCATTAAAGATCACCCATCACTTACCAAAAACTACATTCGGAGCCTGCGCCAGGATTAAACTCCCTCGCCAATGACTGACTCGACACCCCGTGGCAATCATCCGCCACGGGTTTTGCATACCCAGATGTTGGCCGCCATCCTGCTGACCCTTTATTTTTCGCCTCCCTCAGCTGCCGGCCCGCTCCTCACCGGCACCAGTGAGGGTATGGGGTATAGAGTTGAGAAGGTGGTAGAGCACCTCGATATTCCCTGGGGAATGACCTTTCTCGGACCGACGGAACTGCTATTTACGGAAAAAAATGGCCGGATCAGCATTTTCGAGACGACCACCGGTAAGGTGAAAACCCTCCAGCCAGGGGTATCGGTTGTTCATCGGGGCCAAGGAGGGTTGCTCGATGTCGCCGTTCCTCCCGGTTACCAGGCCGGCGACTGGATATATTTCACCTACAGTAAACCGCGGGGCAAAAAAGCCGCCACGGCTCTGGCCAGATCCCATCGCCTTGGCGATCGGCTGACCGACTGGCAGGATCTCCTCGTCACCCACTCGGAATCCGACCAGGATCACCATTTCGGCAGCCGCATTACCTTTGACGGCCACGGCCATCTCTTTTTTTCGGTCGGCGATCGGGGTGACCGGCAAAACGGCCAGAACCTTGCCGTCCATGCCGGTTCGATTCTGCGCCTGCGGCTGGACGGTACGGTGCCGGAGGATAATCCCTTTCATACCGGCGGCGGTCTTGCCGAAATCTGGAGCTACGGCCATCGCAACCCCCAGGGTCTCGCCTATGACCTGCGCCGCGGACGCTTATGGAGCAATGAACACGGACCGCGGGGCGGCGATGAAATCAACCTCATCGAACGGGGTGGCAATTACGGGTGGCCGATGGTGTCCCATGGCATGGAATACTGGGGGCCGGTCCGGGTGGGTGAGGCCACCCATAAAGAGGGAATGGTCGACCCCGCCAAGGTCTATATCCCGTCCATCGCCCCTGGCAGCCTGCTGCTTTACGGCGGCAAGGCCTTTCCGGGGTGGCGCGGCAATCTTTTTGCCGGGGCCATGGTCATGCGCCATCTCAACCGGGTCGTCGTTGGCGACAATGGAGACCTCATAAAAGAGGAGCGACTCCTTATCGAACTTGAGGAGCGAATTCGGGCCCTGGCCGAAAGTCCCGAGGGATGGCTGTATTTTTCGACCGACAGCGGGGCAATCTATCGCCTTCGCCCAGCCGAAGGCGAATGAGGTAAGTTC
>JBBRGP010000351.1:0-2608 GCA_038224105.1 Desulfobulbales bacterium
GGTAGGGCCGCTCGCGGCAAAACTCTTTCAGGTCCTTTCGGATATCCAGTACGGCAAGGCCTGCGACCCGTTTCATTGGACCATGCCGGTGCGATGATCAGCGAGTAACAATAGCGGGGGCCAAGGCTCGAAGCCCCCGTCGTTTGACGGATGCCGGCCGGTCTTCCGCCGTCACGCCCCGTCGCGCCATTTTTCCCGCCCCGGCACCTCCTACAAAATGATCATTTCTTCCTTGGCATAGATGACGGCCAGTATCGTTGCCGGCTCCTGGCCGTGGCACGATACGATATGGGGCATGGTTGAATCGTAATAAATGGAATCGCCGGGGTTCAAGACTTCGGTATGGTCTAAAAGCCGTACCTCAACCTCCCCTTCCAGCACAAAGATGATTTCTTCCCCGATATGCTGATTCGGTTCAGCCTGGGTCCTTACCGCGGGGCTCAGGGTGACCAGGAAGGGTTCCATCTTGCGGTTTTTTTTCTGAAGACCGAGAGACTGATAGGTGTATCCGCAGGATTTTGCGTCGGTTGAGTTGAAACGGGATACGGTTTTCCGGTCACCGCTTCTGACGATGCAATAGGGGGCGTCGCCGCTGTCGCCGAAAAAATCTCCCATTGCCACCCCGAACACCTTGGCCAGACTGATAATATTCCCTAAAGGCGGAGAAGTCAGATGGCCTTCAATGCTGGCGAGCAGGGTCTCAGGTATCCCGGTTTTCTGGGAAACTTCCTCTCTCGATAGCCCTTTCGCGATCCTAAGACTCCTGATTCTGTCCCCGATTTGCAAATCTTTGTCCGGCATCGTCATCTCCTTACGGGGCATCTCCTGCCCGTTTTTGAAAATTGCCCTGCGCTGGCGAAGGTGTCCTGATCATGGCAAGGATGACGCCACTCCATCCACAGCAAGGCAGATGTTTTCATCTTCCATCCAGCGATTTTACTTTATCTGATTCAGCTTTGCCAACAGTTACACCGGAGAAAGCGATATTGCCGGAGCGGTCTCAGCCCGACGATCGGCGATATTCCCTTCGCGCTCCGTGCTGCCTTCCCGAGGCCGCCGGCAATAAAAATGCGAGGGTGTCGAAGGATTCAGTTTTTAATGAGAACCATATGCGGTAAGATGGATCGCTCAGGAAATTGGGTGATTTTTAATATTCCGCCGGACCGCGGTAGACATCCACACCCTTTTACATCCCGGTCCGGAGTTTTATCAACACGCTATCTCGTCAAATTATAATCATTTTTTACAAGAGGAAGCAGATGCAAAGACCTGACATCAAAGTGGGTGAAACGACCATCGGTGCTATTGTCGATATCCTGGCGGAAAGCATCGGAGAGAACATCGGCCTGGAATACCATGCCCAGGGCATCGCCCTGAACTTCAGGCAGTTGCGGGAAAAATGCGATGCCATCGCCAAAGGCCTCATGGCCCTGGGCACCGCCAAAGGCGATAAAGTCGCGATCTGGGCGAATAATCTTCCCGAGTGGGTCTATACCCAGTACGGCAGTGCCCGCATGGGTGCGGTGCTGGTCACGGTGAACACCAATTACCGCAGCAACGAACTCGAATATCTTCTCCGCCAGTCAGATGCCACCACCCTTATCCTGATCGGCGGCATCCGGGAACCCGATGATTATATCAAGGTCCTGGACCGGGTATGTCCAACGGTCAAGGACAGTGCGCCGGGACAACTGACCTGTGAAAAACTCCCCTTTCTGAAGAACATCATCTACCTCGGCAAGGAGAAGATCCCGGGGATGTATAACTGGGACGAGGTGCTGGAGATGGGGGAATCGGTTTCCGAGCAGGAACTGAGAGCACGTCTTGACTGTCTCGATCCCGAAGATGTCATCAATATGCAGTACACCTCCGGGACGACCGGCTTTCCCAAGGGCGTCATGCTCTCGCATACCAACCTGATCGGCAACGCCCTGAGCATGGCCGAATGCATGAAGCTGACCCCGGACGACGCGATGTGCATCCCGGTACCCTTTTTCCACTGCTTCGGCTGTGTCATCGGCACGCTGTGCTGCATGGTCTCGGGCACCACCATGGCTCCGGTCGTCTCCTTCACCGCCGCTGCAGTTCTGAAAACCCTCGAGGCCTCGAAATGCAACGCCCTCCTCGGCGTTCCAACCATGTTTATCGCCGAGTTTGAGGAGATGGATAAGAGCCGCTACGACACCTCAAGCCTGCGCACCGGCGTTATGGCCGGCTCGACCTGCCCTGTCGAGGTCATGAAACGGGTGATCAAAGACATGGGGGCCAACGAGATGACCATTGTCTACGGGCAGACCGAGGCCTCCCCCGGTATCACCCAGACCCGCGATCATGATTCCCTGGAGTTGAAGACAACCACCGTCGGCAAGGCCCTGCCGAACGTCGAGGTTAAAATTGTCGATCAAACAACCGGTGTCGAACTGCCTTTTGGCGAACAGGGCGAGCTGTGCACCAGAGGCTATCATGTCATGAAAGGGTATTATAAAATGGTCGAGGAAACAACCAAGGCGGTGGATAAGGACAACTGGCTGCACACCGGGGACCTGGCGATCATGGATGAACACGGTTATTGCAAAATTACCGGGAGGATCAAGGATATGATCATCCG
>JBBRGP010000352.1:0-2607 GCA_038224105.1 Desulfobulbales bacterium
TGGTGCCGGCGAGGGCTGGGAACATGAAATCCGCCTCGAAGAGGTGGTACCGCCGACCAGGGCACTCAAACACCCGATCCTCCTCGCCGGCCAGAGGGCTTGCCCGCCGGAGACGGTGGGCGATATCCACGAGTATCACACCCTTCTCACCGCCCTTGTCAGGCCCGGCGACAAAAACCATGACCGTCTGTACGAGCTGGCCGGCCGTCCCGATTTCGATCCGGATCTTTTCGACCTCGAGGCGGTTAAAAAACGGATCGGCCTGCTCCAGCATTAGGGGCCGCCGCCTCCCCCTGGTCAGCCGGAAAAAGAGTTTTAAGCCTGACGATCACCACGAATCGGCGTCCCCCTCCCGATTCCTTCTATCAGGACTTAAGAATCGCGGCGGTGCTGCCGATAATAAGGATAACAGAATCTTCGGAAGGCAACCTTTCCGCCGGATGAACTTGTCATTGAGGGTAGGACCATGGAATACAAAGTACAGCGGGGCGACACCATCGCCCAGATCAGTAAATTGATGGGCAGCAACTGGCGGAACTTGAAACAACTCAATCCGCAGGCTGTCGGCCATTCTCGCGTCAACGGCAACTGGTTTTTCCGGGAAGGGACGACACTTACCGATCAGCCGAAAAAGGATTTCGCGGCGATGCTTGGAGCAGCGGAAACCCCGAAGGCCGACAGGAAGAATACGGCAACAGCAACCGCCTATCGGCAGGAACCGGTGACAGCGGCCGAGGCCAGCCAGGAATCGACGATCGCGGCACCGGCCGGGCAAGAGCGGGCCCATACCGTCAAGGCCGGGGAAACCGTCTGGGACCTCGCCGTCAATACCTATCATGTCAACCCCGATGACCTCCTCAAAGCCAATAACATCACCGATCCCCGGTCGCTGCAGATCGGCCAGACCCTGCGGATTCCCGGCGGTCCGGCGCAGGCTGCCGCCGAGCAGGTGGCGGCGGTTGACAGGGAGGATAAGGAGCAGGTGGTCGCCAGCTGGTACGGCCGTTACCATCACGGCATGACAATGGCCAATGGCAAACCTTTTGATATGTTCGCCCACACCATCGCCCATAAGGATATCCCACTCGGCACCAGGGTCCGTCTCGAAAATCCCGACACCGGCGAAAAGGTGACGGCGACGGTCACCGACCGCGGCCCGTATATCAAGGGTCGCGATGTCGACTTGAGCTACAGAGTCGCCCAGAGCCTTTCCCTCGATAAACAGGGGGTCGGCAACCTCATCCTGCGGGTCCTTTAACAAAACGCGTCGGCAGGCCAAAACGAGGTCTGCCGCCCTTCGTCCCCCTTTCCTCCCCGCCCTCCTCGAGAAACCCGTCTTGCCAGTTTAAAACAAATGTTTTATTCTCCTGTTTTCATCTACCACCGAAAAACCGGAGAACCATGTCCGAACCTACCGCTCCCACCAAGGCGCGAATTCTCGAGGCGGCCGGCGAGATTTTCGGCAAAAAGGGCTTCAAGGACGCCACCATCCGCGCCATCGCCCTGGCCGCCAAGGTCAATATAGCCGCGATCAACTACCATTTCCGCGACAAGGAGGGACTCTACGGCGCCGTCCTCGAAGAAGTCTTTCACCTCGGTTCCACCCGCTTTCCCGCGACCCTCGAGCTCGCCCCGACCGCCAGCCCGCAAGAGCGGCTCCGGGCCTTTATCCGGGCGATGTTCTATCGGTTGCTGAGCAGCGAGGGCTGGGGCGGCCTGTCCGGACGAGGACGGCTTATCGCCCGCGAGCTCCTCGACCCCAGCCCGGCCTTCGAGGCCGTCCTCGACCGCTATATCAAACCGCACAAGGACCTGCTGGTGGCGATCATCGCCGCGATCATGGGCAGCAACCCCGGACCGGAAAAACTGCTGCCCTGCGCGCTGTCGATCATCGGCCAGTGCATCTATTACGCCATGGCCTCGCCGGTCATCCGCAGGATCAGTGCCGACCAGGCCCCCACCGAAGAAAATCTCGAGCGGCTCGCCGACTTTGTCTGGCTCTTTTCGCTGGGCGGGATTGCCGCGATCAACACTGCCCCTCTTTTACCAACGAAGGAAGACTCATGAAACAACGGTTGCGCATCGTTATCCCACTGCTGGTGGCGGTCATTGCCGGGATCGGTGTCTTCAATTATCTGAACGGCCGCGAGGACGCTTCCGCGCTAAGGTTTTCCGGCAATATCGAGGTGACCGAGGCGCAGATGAGCTTTCGCATCCCTGGCCGCCTGGCCGAACGGCTGGTGGACGAGGGTGATACGGTGCGCGGCGGCCAGGTTCTCGCCCGGCTCGACAAAAGCGATCAGACCATTGCCCTGGCCCAGGCCGAGGCCAATCTGGCCTATGCCGAGGCGGTCCTGGCCGAGCACCTGGCCGGCAGCCGGCAGGAAGATCTCGACCGGGCCGCGGCCCGGGTCAGCCAGGCCCGCGACAGTCTCACCGAGCTGCAAAAAGGCAGCCGCGGCGGGGAGATCGAACAGGGCCGGGCCGAACAGGCCAGCGCCCGGGCGGCCGAGCAGTCGGCAATCGTCCAGTTCAACCAGGCCAGGCTCGACTTTGACCGCTACAGCAGCCTGTACAAGGATGGCAGTGTCAGCAAAACCGTCTTTG
>JBBRGP010000353.1:0-2594 GCA_038224105.1 Desulfobulbales bacterium
CGGGGCACGGACGAAGGTGTTGCGATGGATCGATCCCAGCCTGGCAAATTCGGCGTGTTCCATGCCCGGGATGAGGCGGAAAATACGTTTTTGCTCCGAGTAGGTCAGTTTGGTCTGAAAACCGACCATGTTATAGGTGGTGCCCTCCCGGTCTTCCTTGCGTAACTGGACAACCGCATAGGGGGCGCGGCCGGTTTTCGGATCGGCCAGGCCGACCGGTTTCATCGGCCCGAAGCGCAGGGTCTCGTCACCCCTGGAACGGATCACCTCGACCGGCAGACAGCCTTCAAAGTACTTGGTGTCCTCGAAATCCTTGAGGGGCACGTACTGGCCATTGGCCAGCTCGGTAATGAACCGCAGGTAGCTTTCCCGATCCATCGGGCAGTTCAAATAATCGCCCGGCCCGTCGTCGTAGCGTGATTTGCAGTAGATGATGTCCATGTTCAGCGAATCGCCGTAGACGATCGGGGCGATCGCGTCGTAAAAGGCCAGCCTGGTCTTGCCGGTGAGGGCGGCCAGTGCCTCGGCGAGGGGTTCGGAGGTGAGGGGGCCGGTGGCGAGAATGGTCGGATCGGCGCCGCCCGGGGGGATCGTCAAGACCTCTTCCCTGATCATTTCAACCAGCGGGCTGCCGGCCAGGATCGCCGTGATCCTGGCGGCGAATTTCTCCCGGTCAACGGCCAGCGCCTTGCCGGCCGGGACTTTGGTCTGGTCGGCCTGGTCGATGATCAGGGAATTGCAGCGGCGCATCTCCTCCTTGAGCAGACCAACCGCCGAGGTCGGATCGTTGGATCTGAACGAATTGCTGCAGACCAGTTCGGCAAGATGCTCGGAATGGTGGGCGGGGCTGAACTTCTTTGGTTTCATGTCGATGAGACGCACTCTCCCGCCCCTTCTGACAACCTGCCAGGCGGCTTCACAGCCCGCCAGGCCGCCGCCGATGATAGTCACTGTCCGATCTTTGGTCATGGTCTGCAGTCCGTGGTAGATTCCTTGTTCATTTGTCGCAGGAGCGGTATTCCTCTTGTGGGCGGCGATCTCCGGCACTAAAGAGGTAGTGGATCAGTCCGGCTGCTTCGAGCAGCAGCAGCAGGCCGAAGCCGGCATTGAAGCCGGCTTCGCCAGGTGAATGACCGGGTCCCGTCGACCAGAGTTCGATGATTGCCCCGATCGCCCACTGGCCGGCAAAGGCCGCGACGAACACCAGGAGGTTGAGGGCGGTGGTCACCCGGCCGGACAGATGTATCGGAAAGGCCTGGGACAGGGCGGAATAGGCAATAACCCCCGAGGTGCCGAAAAAACCGAAGGCGAGCCACAGGGTAAAGGTCCAGCCGACGGGATGCAGCACCAAGAGGAGTTGGACCATCATGAAGAGAGTCATGCCGGTAACCGCGGTGGTTGCCACCCTCACCCCCTTTTTGTGCAGGTGTCCGGCGAGACTGCCGAGGGCGATGAAGCCGGCGACCATGGCCACAGCAACCCAAAAAAGCACGCCGGCAACCTCGCTGCGGTTCAGTTTTCCGACATGGCTGAGCCATGGCCCGGCCCATAGTCCCTGGATAGCCATAAAAGCTGCCTGGGAGGCGGTGGTGAGGGGGGCGGTGCGCCAGAAGGTCCGGCTGATGAACACCTCTCTGATCCCGCGCAGCTGATTGTGCAGGCTTTCCCGGTTCGAGACGGCCTGTTTTTCCGGAACCGCGAAGAACACCGCTCCGGCCGCGAGCAGAGTGAATACGGCAAGACCCAGAAACACACCGCGCCAGTCCGTGAGCCGCAGGGCCGCTTCGACCGGGGAGGTGGCGGTCAGGGCGCCGAATCCGCCCGCGGCCATTTGCAGGCCGTTAATCAGTGGCCATTTCTCCTTGGGAAACCACAGGGTGTAGGCCTTGAAGGCAGCCATCAAACAGGCGGATACGCCCAGCCCAATGCAGGCCCGGCCCACCACCAGCCCGGCAAGACCTTCCGCTCCCGCAAAGAGTATGGCGCCCAGGGCGGCAAAGAGCAAAAGGACGGCTTCAACCTTGCGCGGACCAAAACGGTCCAGCAGTACGCCAAGCGGCAACTGGAACGAGGCGAAAGAGATGAAGTAGATGGCGGTGAGCATGCCGAGGGCGGATGACCCGACTCCGGTGTCGGCGATCAGGTCGGGGGCGATCACCGCATTTACCACCCGATAAAGGTATGACAAAAAATAGCCGGCGGCGAACGGGAGAAAGACGCGGAGGATAGTCTGGGGGGTGGTGGCCATGATTTTCGGGAATATACAATACTCTCGTAAATCAACAAGGAGTTATCGGGGCTATTCGAGCGTCACCTGGACTTTTCTTCGCCCCCATGCCAGGGCCTCGCCATGGGCATCATAGTAAAGATCGATGCGGGTTGGGCCTTTAATGCTCCTGCCCCGATCGGCAACGACGCCCCAGCCGTAACCGGGGATATACATGCGGGTGCCGAAGGGGTAATGTTTGGTGTCGGCGGCAAGAGTACCATCCTGGGGCAGCAGAAACCAGGGGAAAAGGATGATTCGGACGGGGATCATCCAGGGACGGGAGAGACTGTCCAGAGAGAACAACCCCTCTTCCGGTTCATTGGGG
>JBBRGP010000354.1:0-2564 GCA_038224105.1 Desulfobulbales bacterium
CTCCTCCCTGCCGGACATCTATAAGGAACGGCTGCTTGCCCAGAGTGACCAGCGCTTGACCGGCGACGGGGTGCTGGTAATCAAGGCCCAGCAGTACCGCACCCAAGAGAAAAATCGCACGGACGCCCTGGAACGGTTGGCCAGGATCATTCGCCGGGTGACCATTGTCGAAAAAAAACGGACCCCGACCCGTCCCTCTCTCGCCGCCCGCCACCGCCGCGTCGACAGCAAGACCAGACGCGGCAGAACCAAATCACTGCGCAAAAAAGTCGATGACTCCTGAGTCGTGTTGTCGCCCCTGTCACTCTCGGGCCCGGGCGGCGAGACCGGGATATCGCCTGAAAACAAACGCTGCAAACCCACAACCCAACCCGCCATCTCAACCGAGGACTATCACCATGCATAAAAGAGAATATTTGGAAAATGCCAACCAGATGATGGAAAGAATCAAGAAAGGCGCCTTCCTGACCGTCAAAGCCGGCGACGCCCTGAACACCATGACCATCGGCTGGGCCACTATCGGCTATATCTGGCAGCGGCCGGTGCTGATGGTTGCCGTGCGGGATTCACGCCACACCTTCACCCTGCTGGAAAGTACCGACAACTTCACGGTCAGCGTCCCGGTCGGAGCAACCTACCATGATGCGGTCATGATTTGCGGCAGCAAATCGGGCCGCGATCTCGACAAATTCAAGGAATGCCGGCTGCAGCCGAAGGCGGCACAGCAGGTGCAATCGCCGATAGTCGATATCGTCGGCAGCCATTATGAGTGCCGGATCATCTACAAGTCGGCAATGGACAGCGCCTTCCTGGCCGGGGATCTAGAGAAACTCTATCCGAAGAAAGATTACCACACCCTCTACTTCGGGGAGATCGTCGCCTGCTACGAAACCGAGTAGCGGCTCCCTGCCAGGTTGTCCGGCAAGCTAATATTTTTCAGGGAACCGTTCACCACTGCTCTGGGCGGGGTTAAAAACGACTGCAGGGACATCAACGAATAACGGAAAGACGCATGCATAAAACCATTGCATGATCCAGACGATCCTGGTAAAATGATTGCTTTTTCCACCAGTGTCAGACCAGTACATTGATGAAGTCCCCGCGGGGTTTTGGTTCTGCGCCTTTTGCAGAGAGCACCTGTTCGCGGGGCATGTCCCGAATACGGGATGAGGTTGAATTGCGCAAAACTGGACAGACACCTACCAACCGGCCGTTCGGAACCGTTCCGATGTTTCGTTGACCAAAGGCCGGTTTTTCTTTCCTGGGCAGGCTTTGCACAATAAGTTCTTCTTTGGAATCAACCCATTTCGTTATAGGAATTTCTATGTCTTCTCTGCATGACGCCCCTTCGCTTTCGTTTGCCGACCTCGGCCTTTCCAGTCCCCTTCTCCAGGCGGTCATCGACGCCGGATATGAAGTCCCCACCCCTATCCAGCAGGAAATGATCCCCCATATGCTGGCGGGCAAGGATGTGGTCGGACAGGCCCAGACCGGGACCGGCAAGACCGCGGCCTTCGCCCTGCCGTTATTGACCCGGCTCCTGACGGACAAAACCAAAAGTCCGCAGATTCTTGTCCTTGCCCCGACCCGCGAACTGGCAATCCAGGTGGCCGAGGCCTTCGAGGCCTACGGCAAACACCTGAAAGACCTCCGGGTCCTGCCGATCTTCGGGGGCCAGGATTACACGATCCAGTTGAAACAGCTCCACCGGGGGGTGCAGGTGGTAGTCGGCACACCTGGCCGGGTAATGGATCATGTCCGCCGCGGCACCCTGAAGCTTGAGACCATTCACAGCCTGGTGCTCGACGAGGCCGACGAAATGCTCAAGATGGGTTTTCTCGACGATGTCAAATGGATCATCGAGCAACTTCCCGGCCGGCAACAGACCGCGCTGTTCTCGGCCACCATGCCCAAAACCATTCGCGATATTGCTCAGAAATATCTGAAAGAGCCGGTTGAGATCACCATCAAAACCAAGACCGTCACTGCCCAGACCGTCAACCAGCGTGGGCTGGTGACCAACGGCCTGGCCGGAAAAATGAGCGCGCTGGCAAGAATTCTCGAGGCCGAGACCTTCGATGGCGTCCTGATCTTCGTCCGCACCAAACTGCAGACCGTCGAGCTCGCCGAGCAGCTGGCCGCCCTCGGATATGCGGTGGCGCCGCTCAACGGTGATATCCAGCAAAGCCAGCGGCTGCGGACCGTCGAGCAACTGAAGGCGAAAAAGATCGATATTCTGGTGGCCACCGATGTCGCCGCCCGAGGTCTCGATGTCGAGCGGATCAGCCACGTCATCAACTACGATATCCCTTTCGATGCCGAGGCCTACATCCACAGGATCGGCAGGACCGGCAGAGCAGGCCGAAGCGGCGAGGCCATTCTTTTTGTCAATGGCCGGGAACGGTCGATGCTGAGGTCGATCGAGCAGGCAACCAGGCAGAAAATCACGATGATGGACCTGCCTTCGATCAGCGCCATCAACAAAAAACGGATCGACGGTTTCAAGGCGAAGATCACCGCTGCCCTTGAGGAAGACACCTCCTTTTACCAGACCCTGGTCCGGG
>JBBRGP010000355.1:0-2539 GCA_038224105.1 Desulfobulbales bacterium
GGGGCCGGGAGGGATCAGGGAGATCGAGTTCATCGCCCAGATGTTCCAGATCATTCGTGGCGGCAGGGACGCCGGCCTGCAGCTCAGGCCAACCCTGACGGTGCTCGAGGCACTCGCCGAGCGCCAGGTGCTCCCCCGGCATACCGTCGCGGCGCTGACCGAGGCCTATGTCTTTTTGCGCCGGCTCGAACACCGGCTCCAGTACCTGGACGATGCCCAGACCCATGATCTGCCCGCTTCTTCGACCGACCGCCGAACCATTGCCTTAGCACTCGGCTGTGCCGATGAGCGGGCCATGCTCGCCGAACTCGACCGGCACCGGGCCGTCGTCACCGCCGCCTTTCAGGCGGCGTGCGGCGAGCCGGACGAGGCCGCTCACGGCTCCGACGACCTGTGGCAGGCAACTGCCAGCCCCCAGTACCTCGAAGGGCGGTTGTCCGCCCTCAATTTCCGCGATGCCGCCGCCGCTGCCGAGCGCCTCTTCCTGTTGCGCCGGAGCAGCGGTTACCGGCAGTTGCCGGACGATATTCGTCGGCGCTTCGACAGCCTCATTCCCCGGATCATTGCCGGCTGCGCTTTGCAGCCCAACCCCGACGACGTCCTGTTGCGGATGCTCAACCTCCTCGGCACCATCAGCCGCCGCGGCGCCTACCTGGCCCTGCTCCAGCAGTACCCTCAGGCCCTGCAGCGGTTGATCGAACTGGTCTCGTTCTCAAAGTGGGCCTCGGACTATCTCGCCACCCATCCGATTTTACTTGATGAGCTGCTCGATGGCCGCTCTCTCGGCCAGGTCATTGACTGGCCGGGCTTTGCCGGGCGTCTACGGGAGGCTCTCGAGGCCGCTGATCCGGACACCGAACGGCAGATGGATCTGATGCGGGAGCGGCACCACGCCCAGGTCTTCGGGATTCTCCATCAGGATATCGCCGGCAAATGGACGGTGGAGGAGATCGGTGATCACCTGTCGGCCCTGGCCGACATCATTCTTGACGAAACCGTCCGGCAATGCTGGCGGAAATACAGCAATCGCCACTGCGAGGCCCCGAAGTTCGCGGTGATCGGCTACGGCAAGCTCGGCGGCAAGGAACTGGGCTACGCCTCGGACCTCGATATCATCTTTCTCTACGACGACGATCAGCCGGCGGCGCCGGAACACTACGCGCGACTGGCCCAGCGGATGCTGACCTGGCTGTCGATCCACACCTCCGCCGGGCTGCTGTTCGAGACCGATACCCGCCTCCGGCCGAACGGCGGTTCGGGGCCGCTGGTCTGTCCGCTCGTCGCCTATATCAAATACCAGAAGGAATCGGCCTGGCTGTGGGAGCATCAGGCCTTGACCCGGGCCCGCTTTGTCGCCGGCGACCCCGGTGTCGGCCGGGGATTTGAGGCGGCCCGCGCGGAGATTCTTCGGCAGCCCCGCCACCTTGCCGCCCTTGCCGGGGAGGTCATGGCGATGCGCGAGAAGCTCCTCGACAGCCGGTCCGGCCGAGGCGGTGGCTTCAATGTCAAGGATGACCCGGGCGGCCTGGTCGACTTTGAGTTCATCATCCAATACCTCGTGCTCGGCCATGCCCACGCCCATCCGCGGCTGGTTGCCAATCTCGGCAACATCGCCCTGGCACGGATCGCCGGTGAGCTCGGACTGATCGATACCCGCCGTGCCAAGGCTGGTGCCGACGGCTATCGCCGGCTGCGGCGGATCCAGCACCGCCTGCGGCTGAACGGGGAGCGGGGATGGCTTGACGAAGATGGCGCAGCCGCCGAGCGTCGGTCCATCAGCGAATTGTGGCAGGAGGTTTTCGGGCAAGCGGGCTAAGGGCCCTGCCTGGGAAAAAGGGGCGCGCCCGGAAAGCACGGTGTGGTCCCGGCACGTTTTTGGAAGACAAGGCCTGGCAGGTGGTTTAATATAGACAATGATGAAATCTATTCATTTGCGAAATTTCAGGAAGCAGCAGGAAGAACACCTATTCCAATAAGCTTTCAAGTTGGCTCGAAAGGAGGGTGCACTCCGTGCACCGCCCTTATTGTCCCGTGGGACAGGATTGAATTCTGTCCACGGCTGACTAGGATGTTGGTGCACAGAGTGCACCCTACGAAAAACAAATCCCAATTTGAATGCAAATGTGAATTAAATAAAAAAGGAGACAGTCAAAATGACCAGAGAAGAAATAATGCAAATTATTGAAGACGAAAATATTCAATTCTTTCGTCTTCAGTTTGTAGATATCTTCGGATTTATGAAGAATGTGGCGATACCAAAGAGTCAGATCGAAAAGGCCCTGGACGGCGACATGATGTTTGACGGGTCGTCCATCGACGGTTTCGTCCGTATCAATGAGTCGGACATGTATCTCAAGCCCGACTACGACACCTTCGCCATTCTGCCGTGGCGGAACAAGGACGGCATCGCCGCCGCCCGGATCATCTGCGATGTCTATAAGTCAGATGGAACACCATTCGCCGGTTGTCCGCGTGTCAATCTGAAACGGGTTCTGGCTGAGGCCAAGAAACTTGGATACACCATGAACGTTGGTACCGA
>JBBRGP010000356.1:0-2522 GCA_038224105.1 Desulfobulbales bacterium
TGGCCCCTGGGCTTTTGCCGTGCGCTTCGCCGAGGAGTTGATCAGCCCACTGCAGGTTGTCACCCGGCTTGGCAAAGGCAAAGACTTTCTGCCATTCCGGTGCTGGAATTTCCGACAGGGGTGTCGGCCCTTCGGTCTCCAGGCCGACCGCCTGGACCATGGCGAGGAGATGGTTGCGTGCCGGGCCGGAGTTGCCCCCCTGGAAGGCGTGCACCGCCTTGGTCCAAATGTCTTCCACCACCGTTTTACTGTGAAAGAGCCGGCTGTCCGAGACGCGAAACAACTGGCGGCCCGGCAGCAGGCTGTAGCTCATCAGGCGCGATAGGGTCCTGCCGGTGTCCTCGCGGTCGCCATCAATGGCCTGGACTGCGCCGGGCCCTGCCGCCAAAAGTTTTTCCTGCAGCAGATCAGCCGCTTCCTTGCACAGGAATCGCTCGCCGAAAAAGAGGAATACCTGGGCGTTGAGTATCGGCGACCCATCTTGCAGAGCTGCCTGGAGCTCTGCTCTTTTCAGCAGTGTCATGTTCTTTGTCTCATTTGCCCGGTGCCCACTGGCCGGAAGATCCACATGCATGGAAAACCGGTTTCGAGCGTGTATAAATAATATAGAACTTTTTAGCGACAAACGAAAGAGCCGAGGTGTTGTCAGCAAAATGCCTTGCTTTTGCCGGACAAGGGCAAGTATCCTTTTCTGACATTAGGAGCAAAATCGTCGATGAACCCTTTTTGGGATGGAGAAAATACACATGACAAGGTCGACCGTCACCGCCGGAATAATCAGTCCCTGCCGAGCTGTGCCGTCCCACATCGCTCGTCCGGAATATGCGCATACCGGTGTTCCGGCGCCCTACAAGCTTTCTTGCATTAAAAAAACTGCTGAGCAGATACGGCGGATGCGTAAGGTCGGACTGCTTGCTCGGCAGGTTCTGGATACGGTGCTTGCCGCTGTACGCCCGGGGGTTACCACCGACGAACTGGACCGGCTCGCCCACCAGCACATTATTGCTCTCGGTGCTTATCCGAGCCCGCTCAACTATATGGGCTTTCCCAAGTCCATCTGCACCTCGGTGAATGAAGTTGTGGTGCACGGTATTCCCGACAACCGGTTGCTGGTGGAAGGCGATATCATCAATTGCGATGTTACCGTCTATGCGCATGGCATGCATGGCGACTGTTCCGAGACGATTTTTGTCGGTGCGGTCGACGCCGAGGCAAGGCAGTTGGTCCAGGTTACCTGGGAGTGTTTACTGCGGGCAATCGATGTGGTTCGGCCGGGGAATACGTTCAACGCCATCGGCCTTGCGGTTGAGACCCATGCCCGGCAGAACGGTTTCAGCATCGTCCGCGAGTTTACCGGGCACGGAATCGGTGAAAATTTCCATATGGCTCCCTATGTCGCCCATTTTTATGAACCGGAAAATACCACCCAGATAGTTGAAGGCATGACTTTTACCATCGAGCCGATGATCAATGCCGGCAGTGCCGAATGCCGTATCTGGCCGGATAAATGGACGGCGGTCACCGCCGACCTGCGGCGAAGCGCGCAGTTCGAGCATACGCTGCTGGTGACGGCCGGCGGGGTGGAAATTCTTACCGGGGGCAGGGAACCCTGGTTCCTGCGATAGGGAAATACTCCCCGGCTATCAAAATTCCTGTCGCAAAAATCGCCTGCATAACCTCTCTATCCGGAAATCGTAGCGATGGAAAATAATCGCCAGCGGCAGCAGTATCCGATCTTCTCTGTGAGGGACAGTGGCAGGGGAAGTTTACTGAACCAGATGTTTTACAAGTTTTTGGCTCAGTTTCTCGACCTCCCCTTCAAGTTTTGATAGATCCTTGGAAAGTATCTTCTCGGCGGCCAACACAACACCCTGCTCAATAAGGATGATCCGGGCCGTTACTTCAACTGTATCCAAAAATTGGATGACCGTGCCTGTAATAATTTTATCCACGCCCAGCATGCGCCCGGTTTGCGCCGCCTGGTCGTGCTCCACCAGCCCACTCTGATTAAGTTGCTGTTCCTCCAGCAACTCTTTCACGAGGCGGTGCTCGATAACTTCCAGGCGTTTGTCTTTGACCAAGGCGGTGCTCAGCCATTCAGCGACGATATGGGTTATATGGGGTGGCAGAGTGTCTCCTTCGATCTCGAAATTTGCCACGGCAATTTTTATGGGTGCTGCCATTGTTGGAGAAACCGAAGAAAAGAAACTGAACAATGCAGCCATTATTATCATGCCAGCGATAGTCCGGTGCATCATCGATTTTCTCCACTTTTAGATCGGTAATCCATCTTCTTCAATGAAAGAACTCCGCAAGCGATAGCCCCGCGGCCACCATTTTTAACCAGGATCCTATCTGAGCCCCGCCATAATCTTCTGCAAGGCGGCGTTGCCCGGGCAGAGGTCGGCCTCGGTCAGGGTGTTGAGGGGCCGGAGCGTTGAATTGATAATATCGTGGGTTTCCATAATATCCTGATTGACGTAGAGAAGACCGGTGAGCAGTCGTCCTTTGGCCTTTTCCTC
>JBBRGP010000357.1:0-2449 GCA_038224105.1 Desulfobulbales bacterium
GAAAGCATGAGCATCGAGCGGAGGAAACTGCTCAAGTATCTCGGCGCGGAACTGGTGCTGACCCCGGCCGCGGAAGGGATGAAAGGGGCTATTGCCCGAGCCGAACAGCTCGTCGCCGCGACCGCCAACAGCTTCATGCCCGATCAGTTTGGCAACCCCGCCAATCCGGCCATCCACCGGACCACCACGGCCGAGGAAATCTGGCGGGATACCGATGGCAATATTGATATCTTTGTCGCCGGGGTCGGCACCGGCGGTACGATCACCGGGGTTTCCGAGGTCCTGAAAAAGCGCAACCCGGCGATGCGCAGTGTCGCCGTCGAACCGCTGGACTCCCCGGTCCTGTCAGGTGGAAAACCAGGGCCCCATAAAATTCAGGGGATCGGCGCCGGTTTCATTCCCGCCATCCTCAATCGGGCGATTATCGACGAGGTGGTAACCGTCAGCAACGACGACGCCTTTGCCACCGCCAGAAAACTTGCCGTAGACGAAGGAATACTCGGCGGCATCTCCAGCGGCGCGGCCCTCTATGGGGCGCTCCAGGTGGCAAGCCGCCCTGAAAATAAAGGCAAGACCCTGGTGGTCATCCTGCCCGACAGTGGCGAGAGGTACCTGAGCACCCCATTGCTTCCTGAGTAAAGCGGGCTCTGCCAGGATCAATTCCTCTTTCCGGCGGCAGCGGCCGGGCGGGTCGATCTTCACCCGACTGGCGACCGAGCTGCGGTTTTTTCTGGCAAATCGCGGCTACCCTTTCTATAATCGGCGTCTAACCAGTACACAACCACAAATCATCAATATGTGAGGGGACCCGATCATCGAAACACGTCACCTGCAGATCTTCGTTGCCGTATATAAAGCGAAAAGTTTTACCAAAGCGGCGGAACAGCTGTATACCAGTCAGCCGACGGTCAGCGAGCATATTCAAAACCTCGAGGCGCGGCTCAACTGCCGGTTGTTCGACCGCCTCGGCCGCTCGATCCTGCCGACCGCCGAGGCGGATCTTCTCTATCCGAGAGCCCTGACCATACTCGAGGATCTGCGCCGTTTGGAGGAGGAAATCACCACCACCGGCCAGACCATGTCCGGGCAACTGATCATTGGTGCCAGCACCATTCCCGGCGCCTATATTCTGCCGAATATTGCCGCGACTTTCAAGAATCGTTTTCCCGGTATCTCCTTTGAGATCAGGATCAACGATTCCGCCCGGATCGTTGAGGCGGTAGCGGGCAACGAGTTGCTGCTCGGCGTGGTCGGCGCCAAGCTCCCCGGGGCAAAACTCCATTACCAGCCCTTTGCCGAGGACCGGCTCATTCTCGCCGCGGCAATCGCCAACCCCGCACCGGCGAAGATCACCATTGAAGAACTCTGCCACCTGCCCTTCATTGTCCGGGAGAGGGGCTCCGGTACCCGCAAAAGTGTTGAAGCCCTCCTCGCCAGGCCCCACTATTCTCTCGATCAGTTCAATATATGTGCTACGCTCGGTTCAAGCGCGGCGGTTAAAGAGGCGATCAAAGCCAACTTAGGGATCTCAATCATTTCCCAGTACGCCGTCCGGGATGAACTGGCCTACGGAACGGTCAGGGAGATTGAGGTGATCGGCCTGACCATGATCAGAAATTTCTACATCGTCACCTCGCCAAAGCGTTCCCTGCCCAACCATTATCAGGAATTTCTCACCATGCTGCTCGGCAATTTTGCTTGACACACCGGTTAGAACCGGTCACCGGCCAGGCCATCGCCCAGGCGCTGCCGCCGGAACAAAAACCATCGACCCGCCAGGGTCAGCCGATCGTTATTCGGCCGACTCTGGCGGAAAACCTTGCATCCAGACCATCATGAACCTTTTTTTCAGCCACTGTATCCTCGTTTGCCTCTTCACGACATTTTTTCCTCCCGCCGCCATGGCACTGGAACCGGGGGGAAACGTCCAAGAAATGCGGCAGACGGCTGAGACCTTCGCGACGATCATCGATAAAGCAAAACCGGCGGTTGTCTATCTCCAGGTCAAAAAAGTCAAAAAGGGTGATGCGAAACCCCCTTCCTTTACGGACCAATCGAGTAACGATCCGATCCTTCGGGAGTTTTTTGGTGACTCGGCTCCTCGCCCAGACGGCAACTTCCTTTTTGACACCGCCAGTTTCGGCTTTGGTTCAGGCTTTATCTTCAATGACGACGGCTATATCCTCACCAACAGCCATGTCATCAGGGACGGCATCGAAATAACGGTCACCCTCGCCGACAAGAGAAAGTTTCCGGCCCGGATCATCGGCGAGGACCGTAAGACCGATATCGGCCTGGTGAAAATCGACGCTCGAGATCTGCCGACCATCCCCTTGGGCGACTCCGGCCAATTAAAATGCGGCCATTGGGTATTAGCCATTGGCTCTCCCTATGAATTCATTCAGACGGTGACCGCGGGTATTATCAGCGCAACCGGGCGAAACAGCCT
>JBBRGP010000358.1:0-2440 GCA_038224105.1 Desulfobulbales bacterium
CTATGTCACCGGTATCGACCTCCTCCTCGCCGCCGGTCGCTGGTTTACCGAGGAAGACCGTCAGTCCATCATTCTTGAGGAAGGGATGGCTACGCGGCTGGGCATCACCCGCCCAGGGGAGCAGCAGGTTTTCCTCTGGGGAACGGCCTTTACGGTGATCGGCACGTTCCGGGCGAAAGATTTCGAACAGGCCGTCGACCTCGATGGCGAGCAGCTCACCCCGGTGGTTTTCCCCGAAGAGACCGGCAGGGAGATGACCGAAGAGGAGGCGGAAGCCCTCGAATCGGGGGACGACCTGCGCTCTTTTCAGAGCAGGTACCATCACCTCTCGGCCAGCGAGACCGCGATAATTCCGGCGGCAACGCTCCTCGCCGCCGGCGGCAAGCTGAAAAGCATCGCGGTAAAACCGACGCCTCCAGCCGATATCGGAGGGCTGGCCGGCCACCTCACCGACCGCTTCAACCTGGCAATCTTTGCCGGCGAAGCGGATGGGGTATGGCTCTACAACATCAGCGACACCCTGCGTTACAGCGGGGTGCCGAACATCATCATCCCCTTGCTGATCTCCATCCTCATCGTTCTGAACACCATGATCAGCTCGGTCTACGAAAGAAAGAGCGAAATTGCCGTTTACACCTCGGTCGGACTTGCCCCCTCCCATGTCGGTTTTCTCTTTGTCGCCGAGGCGATGGCGCTCGCCGTCATCGCCGTGGTGATCGGCTATCTGGTAGCCCAGATCTGTGCCGCCCTGTTCAGCGCCACCCCCCTCTGGGCCGGCATCACCGTCAACTATTCGTCCCTGGCCGGGGTGGCGGCCATGGTCCTGGTGATCGCCGTTGTCCTTATCTCGGTTCTCTATCCGGCCAGGGTTGCCGCCCGCATCGCCATTCCCGACGTCAACCGCACCTTCAAACTCCCCGAGCCGGTAGACAACACCATCCGGGTTACTTTACCCTTTCTCATGAAATTTCGGGAACACGAGAGCATCGGCGGCTTTGTCCACGACTACCTGACCGGTCACCGGGACATCTCGCACGGACTTTTTTCGACCGGCCCGGTACAGGTGGTCTTCAGTTGCTCAACGGTCGACGAAATTGTCAAAATGGTCAATGAATCGACGGCGCCCCACGACCTGCAGTGCCTGCATCTCCGCGCCAATGTCTGGCTCGCCCCTTTTGATTTCGGGATCATGCAGACCGTCGATGTCCAGTTCTGTCCGGCCCGGGAGGGCCGCGAGTTTCTCGAGGTGCATATCACCCTGCAAAGGATGTCCGGCGAATCGGGGGTATGGCAGCGCCTTAACATCGCCTTTCTCCATGAGCTGCGCAAGCAGCTGTTGATATGGCGCTCGCTGGATGAAGCGACCCATCACCAGCTGCGGAGCTCCTTTCACGATCTCATTGCCGCGAATCGTTCGGCAGCGGAGGGCACCTGACATGGAGAGTTCCCCGGCTAGTTCAGCGGCAACGGCCATCCGCCTGCGCGCTCCCGGCCTCGGCCTGGTCCTGGCGGTAGCCATCTGCCTGGTCAGCCCCTACAATAATGTGTTCCTCCGCGCCACCCCGCTCGGCGGGGGACATTTCCCCCTCGCCCCCTTCGTCTTCTTCCTGCTGCTCGCCATCACCGTCACTGCCTTCGCCCGGCTGTTCCGGTCCCGGCTGCTGCTCACCGGCCCGGAACTGCTGGTCGTGTGGATTGAGATGGTCATCGGCTCGGGGATCGCCTATACCGGGCTGGCCCGGACCTTTCTCATCAATCTGACCGCTCCGGTCCATTTTGCCACCCCCGGCAACCGCTGGGACGAGGTCCTGCAGCCGCTCATTCCGCCGGCCCTGACCCCGACCGACCCCAGTGCCATCGAGCTCCTTTATAACGGGCTGGCCGGCGGGCGGGAGATGGGGTGGCTCGAGGTTGCCCAGGCCATCCCCTGGTCGGCCTGGCTGACGCCCCTTGGCCTGTGGGGAATACTGATTGTCCTCAGCTATCTGGTCATGCTCTTTCTGATCAATATCCTTTCCCGGCAGTGGATCCACAACGAACGGATGAATTTTCCCCTCCTCAAGGTTCCGGAAATGATCGGAGCAGCGGTCAGCGAGGGCCGCACCGCTTCGTTTTTTTTCAACCGTTTCCTGCTCGCCGGCCTGTCCATTCCCGTGTTCCTCCACCTGGTCAACGGGCTATGCCTCTACTACCCGTCCTTTCCAGCAATCCCCACGCTTTTTCTGGCTGGACCCTACTTTCCGGAAAGCGGCATTTTCACCGGGTTCCAGAAACTGAAGCTGTATCTTTACCCTTCCTTCATCGGGTTTGCCTTTCTCACCTCGCGCCAGATTTCCTTTTCTTTCTGGTTTTTCTTTTTGCTCGTCGGATTGTTTTACGGGCTGCTCACCCTCTTTGGCTACTCGATCCCGGCGTCCGAACTGGGGGTGACCTTCGGTCC
>JBBRGP010000359.1:0-2400 GCA_038224105.1 Desulfobulbales bacterium
ACCGACCAGCTGCGGGACCACTGGTACCGATTTCTGGACCATGCCGGTCAGGTGCACCACGATCTGCGCCGGTTTACAGTCAAGAAAGGTGATCCTTTCCGGGATCTGCAGGTTTTCGCCGGTGATCAGAATGGTCTGCTTTCCCTCGACCATGCTGGAGAGGTCGATCTTGACCAGTGGCTGCGTCGCCACGAAACTGTCGATTTCCGACTTCGGCCCGGCCAACTGCACCCGCACCTCTTCGGTCCTTTCGCCGACCAGCAGCAGCCCCTCGGCGGGTTGAATGTATTCGAGCGGCAGGGAAAGGGATTTGGTGACCACCTGGCGGTTGACGGTCAGCAGCATCGTCCAGAAGATCGTCGCCAGGAGCAGACTGGCAACCACGGGGATAAGGGTGCGGCGCTCGAGAAGCCCGAGGCGATCGATATCCAGAAAGCCTTCCCGGCTGCGGTGATCGAGGATGGCGGCAGCGATCTCCTTCACCGAATTCAGCGGCTTCATGGTGCCGTCGTGAAACGACGAGACCTTGCCCCGTTCTTCCGACACTACCAGGACCAGGGCGTCGGTCTGTTCGGCCAACCCCATGGCGGCATGATGTCGTGTCCCGTAATCCTCGGGCAGCCGGGCAGTCTCGGACATCGGCAGGCGGACCCCGAAACTGGTCAGCAGGTTGTCCTCGATGATCATCGCCCCGTCATGGCCCGGGGAATTGGGATCGAAAATGCTCATGATCAGCGGGATACTCGGTTCCGCTGCCAGCCGGTGGCCGCCGGACAGTTTTTCAAGTATCGGTTCCCGGCCGGGGTAGACGATAATCGCGCCGCGCCGCTGCCCGGCCAGCTGCCAGAGACTCATCGCGACGATTTCGGTAAAGCCGTTGTCGCCGCCGGCAACCTTTTTCTTCTGCAGAGTGACGACTTTTTCCAGGAGCTTTCGCAATTCCGGCTGGAAGATGACGATCAGGGCAATGACCGCGACGTGACTGACATTCTGGAAAATCCATTCGATTCCCTCGAGATCGAGGACATTGGCGAGGGTGAACACCAGAAAGGCCGCGAGGATGCCGACCAGGATTTTCCAGGTTCCCAGGCGCACCAGGGTGCGATACAGGTAAAACAGGGCGACGGCGATGAGGACGATATCGAGCATCGCCTGCCAGGTAAGAAATTCATGAAGGATAAAAGCTATTTTGGACATACGCTGTGGTTCCTGGGTTGCTTTGGTGTTGTCTAGAGTCTTGACTGGAAAAGGGTGTAAACTACCAAAGCGGAGGCGGGGTCGATGACACTTTCTTGTCGATGGTGAAGGAGAAGGTGACGCCGTTTTTGCCATCCGATTCGCCCCACACCCGACCGCCATGACGGTGGACGAGTTCCCTGACGATGGCCAGCCCCAACCCCGTCCCCTCAACCTTTTTGTCGGCGCAGTTGCGTTTGAACATGACAAAGATGTTGCGGCAATCTTCCGGGGATATCGGGATGCCGTCGTTGCTCACCTGAATGGTATGTAATTTCTCCGATTCCTGACAGGTTATGGTGACGGTACGGAGATTGTCGCCGCCGTATTTCAGGGCATTATCGACCAGGTTTCTGATAATCCGCAGGATGGCCATCCGGTCGGCGCGAAGCCTGGCATCCTCCTGCGGTTCGGACCAGATGATATTCCTGGCCTGCAGCCGTGCCCAGTTTTCTTCACGGATGGTCCGGCAAATTTCCAAAAAATCAAGGGATTCTATGGTCAGGGGATACTCCTTGGCGGAGATGAAGGTATTGATCTGGTCGACGAGGGAGCAGATCTGCTGCGCCGATTTTTCCAGCTGCGCACCCAGCTGCCGGCCTTTTTCATCGAGGCCTTGCTGATGTTTTTTGTTCAGCAGCTTGGCCAGACCGAGCATGGCTACCGCCGGATTTTTCAAGTCGTGGGCAACGGAATAGGCAAAGAGTTCGATCTTCTGGCTTTGTTCCATGACAAGCTGATTGGCCGCCAGACGCTCGAACAGCCGTTTTTTATTGCGAGTAAAGATCACGCCGATAACGAAAATGCCCACTGACCAGAAAAACATTACGATGAGATGGAGGTTGCGCAGGGATTGCCATTCCATTGCCCGGTAGGATGCCAGGGGTATCGATACGCTCACCCCGCCACGCAGATCCCCTTCCTTATACCCCTGGCGGGCGTGGCATTGCAGACAGCCGGTCTGGATATACATCGGCCGAATGAGCCGGTAATACTCCTTGTCGCCGATCATCGCCACCGTCGAAACCGCTTTTTTGCCGCTCCCGACTTCATGCAAAGCGGCCGTTTCCCAATCGTCCGGAGTGTTGCCGGAATAAAGCGCTTTCATGCTGACAAGGTGGCCTTTGACGGCATAGAGGCTGCTGTATTTTTCCATGACCTGCC
>JBBRGP010000360.1:0-2383 GCA_038224105.1 Desulfobulbales bacterium
CCGGACACCACCCCGGAACCTCGCCCGGTTGGCCGACCAGAGCAGGGCCAGACGATTTTCGAGAAAGTGGCAGCAGTACTCGGCGATAGCGACGTTTTCCCGGGTACCAAACAATTCGATGGTCTTGAAGGTCTCGTTGCGGGCGGGATCATAGAGCGCTGACAAAACCACCCGGACAAAAAAGAATTCCTGGAGAATCGAGCAGATATGCCTTTGGTAGCCGGCTATCTTCTTCTTTTTGCGGTCGATGACGACCCAGTCATGGCGGTGTTCCCGCTCCTCTCCGAGGCCGTGGAGCTGATATTTCTCCAGCAGTTCGTTGGCCTTCTCCATGGCCAGGGCTGCCTCGTGCTCATTTGCCGACCTGCTCAGGGCCAGCAGTTTTTCAACCTTGGCCAGACACCTCCGCCCATTCTCCGACAGTTCCGACCGGGCCGCGGCGGCCGCCACCATCTCCGGCACCACCACCCCCGGCCGCCGGAATTCCGGGAGCACTCCGAGCCGGTCACAGGCCATTTGAAAAGTCTGGCCGTGGGCCGCGCCGATTTCGCCCTGCCATTCACTGCATAACTGATGGGCCATCTCGTGTTTCAGCACCTGCAGGGTGACCGACCAGGAATGGTGGAGGATCAGATGGCGGCTAAGGCGGAGAATCCCCATCGCCGCCTGCCAGCAGCCGTAGATTTTTGGCGAACCGGTGATCTCAAAGACCGGCGTCCGTAGTTGCACATCATAGCTCAGGCAGATTTCCTCGTATTCACGATACAGCTGCTGCAGCCAGAAACCCTGGAGTTTGTCGATTCTCAGGTGCACGTTCATGTCCCCTTCTTTTTTTGTTCTCGGCCGGCCACCATTTTTGACGGGTCACTTCTTACCGCCTCAGCCGGAGAATGTTTTTCTTCAACCTGTAAGCTCTTCTCGACGTGCGGGCAAGAACTGTTTCTGCCCCTCCCGTCCCGTCTTTCGTGATTGAAAAACGAGACCATAGCGCGCTTTGCCGAAGCTGGCAAGGGCCACTCCGCCAGGGGCAGGACGTTTTGCCTGCTATTTCCTTTACTGCCGTAAGGGCAGCGTGGTGGACCTGGGCGCGACCATTCTCTGGACCGGCGGCGAACGCCGGTTGCCGAAATGCTGCGACTTTGGCCTTGGAATTACGGAAAAACTCCTATAAGGTAACGACAAGGATCCGGTCCAGGTGAATCTCCGCGAAATCGCCGGGTCACCGGCCAGGCAGAAGATCGAGTGCCGACCCGAAGACCCGAGCTGCCGGTTTCGCCGGCCGCTCCGCTAACCTCAATTCCGTAATTTCCCCAATACCCCATGCTCATCGCGACAACCCACAAAAATACCGATTTCGACGGTCTTGCTTCGATTATCGCCGCCACCATTCTTTATCCCGGCTGTATCGGGGTGGTCCCGAAAATGACCAATAAGAATGTTGAACAATTTCTCTCCACCCATAAGACGGCCTTCAACCTCATCCTGCCCCACGAGGTTGTCCACGACAAAGTCACCAAACTGATCGTGGTCGATACCGATCAATGGCAGCGTCTCGACCGCATGGACAAGCTCGCCAAACGGAACGGCCTCGAGATCGATCTCTGGGACCACCATATGATAGCCGGCGGCGATATTCAGGCCGCCTGGGCATGCAAGGAACAGGTCGGCGCCACTGTCACTCTTTTCGCCCGCGAGATGCGCAAACGCGGCATGCAACTGACCCCCCTCGATTCAACAGTGCTGTTGATCGGCCTCTATGAGGACACCGGCCATCTCTCCTTTCCTTCAACCACCGCCGAGGATGCCCGCGCCGCCGCCTATCTCCTCGACAACCGGGCCGACTTGAACGTTGCCGGTTTTTTCCTCAACCCGCCCTATGAAGAAAACCAGAAGGAAATCCTCTTCGAGATGATGAAGAAGACCGAAAAACTGCATGTTTTCGGCCATACCGTCGGTTTCAACCAGGTAACCCTCGACAAGAAGGTTCCCAATCTCGCCGCCGTCGTCAACATGTACCGGAAGATTGTCAATGTCGATGCGCTTTTTGTCATTTTTTCAAGCGACGACCGTCACTCGATCATCGGCCGGAGCGGGGTGGATAGCATCGATATCGGCCTGGTGTTGAGCATGTTCGGCGGCGGTGGTCACGGCGGGGCCGGATCGGCAACCGTGAAAATTGCCGAGATGTCGGCCGAGGATATCATCGGCAAAATCACCGCCGTCCTGACCGCCAGCAGTTCGGAAAGCGTCCGCATTGCCGATATCATGTCCTTTCCGGTAATCTCGGTCGGCCCCGATACGCCGATGCGTGAGGTCCAGGCCCTGATGACCAGCCGTAAGATCCGGGGGGTGATGGTGATGGAGAACGACGCTATTCTCGGTA
>JBBRGP010000361.1:0-2366 GCA_038224105.1 Desulfobulbales bacterium
GGTTATCTTCTTGTCTTTTTTTTTTTTCAGCTCTACACCGTGGGGGCGTTGTGTGCTTTTGGGGCCGGGCCGGCCCCCACGGGGCGGCCCCCCCGGCCAGGTCGACAGGTCGGAACTCAGACTATAGAAGATCGGCGATTGCTTCTTTTTCGGACAGCAGTTCCTGCTCGGTTGCGGTCATCATCTTACGGGCAAAGTCGCTTACCGGCAAGTCTTTGATTTCCTTCCATGCCCCGTTTTCACAGACGATGGGCAGGGCGTACATGATGCCTTCATTGATGCCATAACCGTTGCCGGCGCTGTAGACCCCCATGCTCACCCAGCGGCCATTCGAACCCATGGCCCAGTCGCGCATATGATCGACGGCCGAGGAGGCGGCGGAAGCGGCACTGGAGGCACCGCGGGCTTTGATGATCGCCGCGCCGCGCTGCTGCACGGTGGGGATGAACACCTGGACATACCATTCGTTGTCAACCTTATCTTTTACCGCGACGTTGTCAACCGTGGCATAGCTGATATCCGGGAACTGGGTCGAGGAATGGTTGCCCCAGACCACCATTTTTTCGACCTTCGAGGAATGGCTGCCGGTTTTCCCGGCAATCTGCGACATGGCCCGGTTATGATCGAGACGCATCATCGAGGTGAAATTGCGGGGGTTGAGGTCCGGGGCGTTTTTCATGGCGATCAGGGCATTGGTGTTGGCCGGGTTGCCGACCACCAGGACTTTGACATTGCGGCTGGCATGGGCGTTCAGGGCTTTTCCCTGGACGGTAAAGATGGCACCGTTGGCCTTGAGAAGGTCGGACCTCTCCATCCCGGGGCCCCGAGGTCTGGAACCGACGAGGAGGGCGTAATCGACATCCTTGAAGGCGACGTTCGGGTCATCGGTGCTGACGATTCCGGCAACCAGCGGAAATGCGCAGTCGTTCAGTTCCATGACCACGCCCTCCAGGGCTTTCATCGCCGGTGGAATTTCCAGAAGCTGGAGGATGACCGGCTGGTCTTTTCCCAGCATATCGCCAGCGGCAACACGAAAAATAAGGGAATAGCTGATCTGACCGGCGGCGCCGGTAATGGCAACACGTACTGGGGTTTTCATTGGGTCCTCCTCGGGAAGGGTTTTTGATTGTATCACAAAAACATCTTGTTAAGCGCCAAGCAGAGGCCAAGATACCATAATGTCCAGCAGGAATCCAGGGCTAGGGCGAATTGTTCGGGCATTTTACCATCAGTAGTGTTGATAACAATAATAAATTAGCTTAACACACTCATTTTAATACATTAAGGAAAGGATATTTGGTGTTGAAAGTTAGTAGGCGATAACGTTGTTGCACGACTGCTGTCGCCGCCTCCTTGAGGCATCGACAGCAGTCGGAAAACTGCCATACACCGCCAGGCAGGGCAAGGTGTCCGGCCGGTTAAGCTCACCGCTCCTGCTTTCCCGGTTTTCTGTTGTCTTCCTTCATGAGTTTGTAGGTGATGCTGTCGACGAGGGCCTGCCAGCTGGCCTCGATGATGTTCACCGAGACCCCGACGGTACCCCAGCTGCAATGGCGATCGCGGCTCTCCACGAGGACCCGGACGCGGGCCTGGGTGCCGTGTTCGCCGGAAAGCACCCTGACCTTATAGTCGGTCAGCTCCATCTCCTCGAGGCTTGGGTAGAAGCGGGTGAGCGCCTTGCGGATGGCGCAGTCGAGGGCGTTTACCGGGCCGTCGCCCATGGCGGCGGTATGGACCTCGCTGCCGCCGATATAGAGGCGGATCGTCGCCTCGGTGAGCGGCGGTTTGTCCATCCGGTATTTATGGTTCATCACCCGGAAGCTTTCGAACTTGAAGTAGTTTCTCTGCAGACCCATGGCCCGGCGCATCAGCAGCTCGAAGCTGGCCTCCGCGCCTTCGTACTGATAGCCCTGGTTTTCCAGCTCTTTCAGCTCGCTGATGATCGCCGCCAGGACCGGATCGTCTGGGGCAAGGGAGAGGCCCCACTGGCTGGCTTTATGGAGGACGTTCGCCCGCCCGGACTGGTCGGAGATGAGGATGCGGCGAATATTGCCGACCTTGTCCGGGGCGATATGCTCGTAGGTCAGCGGGTTTTGCTGCACCGCGCTGACGTGGATGCCGCCCTTATGGGCGAAGGCCGATTCTCCGACGTACGGCTGGTAACGGTTGTGGGGGAGATTGGCGAGTTCGTTGACCAGGCGCGAGGTGGTGTAGAGGCGATCGATATTCTTTCGTACCTCGCACTCCACCCCCATTTTGAACACCAGGGCCGGGATGATTGAGGTCAGGTTGGCATTGCCGCACCGTTCGCCAAAGCCGTTCATCGTCCCCTGCACCTGCCTGATCTTGGCTTCTGAGACAGCGAT
>JBBRGP010000362.1:0-2258 GCA_038224105.1 Desulfobulbales bacterium
CTGCGGCCACACCCACTTCCCCAGGACAATGCGGGCATCAACGGGTCAGTTGATCGTCAACCCGCGCAGCGTCGGACTACAGGCTTATGACGCGACCCGGCCTTATCCGCATGTTATGGAGACAGGAGCGCCGGATGCCCGCTACGCCCTGGTTGAGCGACTGGCAGGCTCATGGGTCGCCAGTCTCATTTCGGTACCATACCCTTACCGGGCAATGGCAAAACTTGCCCTGGAGCGGCAAAGGCAACACTGGGCCGGCGCGCTTTTGTCTGGGTTTATGACCCGGGACATTCACCTTAAAAACGAGTATCAACTTGGTACAGCAAACCCTCTCAAATACTGTTAATAAGTTCTTCGACTCGGAAAAGTCGAGCGGCGTACTGCTGGTTATTTGCACCGCCCTCTCCCTGGCGCTCGCCAACTCGTCAGTCGGCCCAATGTATCTGGCTGCGTGGCAACGCCAACTCGGCGGCCTGAGCCTTCAGCACTGGATAAACGACGGGCTGATGGCGGTGTTCTTTCTGCTCATTGGCCTGGAACTCGAACGGGAACTGTACAGCGGTGAACTGGCAAACTTCAAAAACGCCCTCCTGCCGATTATTGCCGCGATCGGCGGCATGATTGTCCCGGCGCTCCTCCATTTTTCCTTGACCTCGGGAACGCCTGCGCAGGCCGGAATCGGCATTCCGATGGCCACCGACATCGCTTTTGCCCTCGGCGTTCTGGCCCTCCTTGGTAATCGTATTCCGGCATCGCTCAGGGTCTTCGTCGTGGTCTTCGCCGTCATCGACGATCTGGGGGCGATCATCCTCATTGCCTTCTTCTACACGGCGCATCTGTCGATCTGGTATTTGGCCGGAGCCCTGGCGGTCTGGACCGTGCTCGGTGCCTTGAACCGGCGGCGCGTCACGTCCCTTACACCGTATCTGCTCGGCGGCGGACTGCTGTGGTTTCTTATGCTTAAATCAGGCGTTCATGCGACCCTTGCCGGGGTGATGCTGGCTTTTGTCATCCCCTTCTCCGCCAAGGACAACGACCAAACATCTCCTTCCCATCAGCTCGAACACCTTTTGCACAAACCGGTGGCGTTCATCATCCTGCCGGTTTTCGCCCTGGCCAATACCGGAGTGGTCATTGGCGCCGATTGGCTGGACAACCTGACCTCCGCCAATAGCCTGGGCATCGCCCTCGGCCTGCTGGTCGGCAAGCCTGTGGGTTTGACGCTTTGTTGTTTTGCCGCCGTTGCCATGGGCATCTGCCGTCTTCCGCCCGATCTCAAGTGGCGGCATGTCTTTGGCGCTGGAATTCTTGGCGGTATCGGTTTTACCATGTCAATTTTTATTACCAATCTGGCCTTTGCCGAGGATTTAGCAACAATTAACATGGCCAAGATATCCATTCTCTTGGCGTCACTGACGGCAGGAATAATCGGCTTTCTATGGCTGCGAAGAGCTGGCGGGCCGGCGGCCGGAGCTTCTCTGACGAGTTCCGTACGGGTCAAGGAAACACAAAACTATGATCGAACAATGAAGTAACAATCCGTTCGCCCCTGCCCGGTGAATATGGCTGGATCATTTTCCGGTTGACCCCTTACCTTTCTCCCAGGGAGTGTGATCGATGATCGCGTCGCAGATCTTTTCCAGTGTCGGTATCGGATTGCTCATCGGCATTCTGCTTGGCCTCTCGTCCTCCCCCGTCGTCGGCATGGTGGTCGGCGCGGTGGCGGCCCTGCTCACCTCCCTCATCGGCGGAATCTCGCCCAAACGGGATAAAGAGCAGGCCGAGGCGGAACCGTTCAGCCTGCAGCAGCAGAAACTTATCGGCATTCGCGCCGGATTTTTCGGCTTGACCTGTGTGCTCGGGATTTTTGCCGGTCTCTATATGCGCACCCATAGCATCCTTTCTCCCCCTGAACCGACCCTGAAAGAGCGGCTCGAGGAATTGACCGGGCTCGGCTTCAGCGATCCGGAGGCAAGGGCGCTGCTCTTTGTTCCCCCATCAACGCCTCGATCCTCCAGTGCAAGTACCCCGACGGCCACTCCCTCCTCGCCGATTCACAAGACCGTTCTCTTTGCCATCAACGCCGAGCTCTGCGAGCAACTTGCCGCGAAAAACTTCGATACCTTCGCCGCGGCAATCAGCTATTATCGCCTTCGCAACCTTTCACATCTGGAAAAGATAGCGGCGAAACTCGACCGGGACATCGCTGAGGAAAAGAAAAAGCAGGAGATCATGCATGCCATCGTGGAGGCTTTATG
>JBBRGP010000363.1:0-2256 GCA_038224105.1 Desulfobulbales bacterium
AGCCAGGCTCCCGGGGCCGTGCCCCCCTTGCCGATTTCTTCTTCCAAGGCGATCTGACCACCACCCTGCCGATGTTCGGCGAAGCGGTCCGAGGCGCGGAGGCGGTGCCGAAGCGGCAGGCAATCATCGCTTAAAATTATAGCTACATCTCCTGGGAATCCCGGGTGGTCTGCAACAAAAAAATCCCGACCGGGATATAGGAGGCGAGGGCGAGGGCGGCGAGATGGGGAAAGACCACCTCGGTTTCCGGCGAGTAGACGAGCAGGTAGGCAACCAGGAGCGGCATTTTATCCAACTGAAAAAAGGTAAACAGGGAAAGGACAAAACGCCGCATCAGGTCGGGGTGGCGCTCCGAACAGCCCTTGGAGGCCCGGTAAAAGAGAGCGCAGGAGACGGTGACTCCGGCAAGAAACAGACAGGTGCCGAACAACACCTCGGAGGCAAGGGTTGCGGAATCGGCGCCCCGGCGCACCGCATCCGACGGGAACCAGTATACCGACGAGAGAAACAAGCTGAGGAGGTAACCGAGTATTGCGCCGAACAGGTATTTGAAGTGGGTGGCGGAAACTTCCTCGGTATCGGCTGGCTTCGCTTTCATCAAAAACAGCACCAGGATCATCCCGACCAAGGCCGCGCCGATGAGGAAGAATGGCCAGGCCGGCACCACCTCGTAAACCGGGAAAAGCCGCCGGTTGCCGTCGGCAGGCAGAAGAAACAATATCCCGAATAAAAACGAGCACACCGCCCCGAAGCCGAGGAGAAAGCCGGTCATCAACCGGGCCAGGCCGGTCAAATAGCTGAGGCCGGCGGCAACGGACGAAAAAACGGCGATAATAATACGGACGATCATAGGTGGAATTACTCCTGCTTTTATGCTGATAGAGTTCCCGACACCTCTCAATAGATAACCCTTCTTACCGGTTATGGCAACCCTTTCCCGCCGACCGGCCAAGGGGTGAGCAACCCTGCCTTCCGTTGCCGCCGCCGGGGAGTGACGCCACCCTCGGCCGGGCACCAGCCCCCTTGTCACCACACTGTGACATGCTTAGAATCTCACCACGTTAGGCAAAGAAGTGTTCGGGAGAGCGATAACCTTCGCCAGCCTTGGCGGTGCTCAACCGGTGGCGTTCCCGACCATCCATTTGATGCCGGGGCTGTCCGCAATACCGCTTTTAAATCAAGAGAGGAGCCGATGAATAGGCCGTTTCACCACCCCGCCCTCGAATCGCTGGTCTTCGACAACCGTTTTGTCGATGAACTGCCGGCCGATCCGCTTACCGACAACCATCGCCGCCAGGTTGGAGGGGCCTGCTATTCGCGGGTCATGCCGACCAGGGTCGCCGCCCCCCGGCTGGTCGCCTTCAGCAGGGAGGTCGCGGATCTCCTCGATCTCGACGAAGCCAGCTGCCTGTCGCCGGATTTCACCGAGGTCTTTGTCGGCAACAGGCTCCTCGCCGGGATGGACCCATTCGCCATGTGCTACGGCGGTCATCAGTTCGGCAGCTGGGCGGGACAGCTGGGCGACGGCCGGGCCATCAATCTGGGCGAGGTAATTAATCAGCAGGCGAGGCGCTGGGTCCTCCAGTTGAAAGGGGCGGGGCCGACCCCCTATTCCCGGAGGGCGGATGGCCTGGCCGTCCTCCGATCCTCGATCCGGGAATTTTTGTGCAGCGAGGCGATGTTTCATCTCGGCATTCCCACCACCCGGGCCCTCAGCGTTATCGCCACCGGTGAGCCGGTTGAGCGGGATATGTTTTATGACGGCCATCCCAAGGACGAACCGGGGGCGGTGGTCTGCCGGGTCGCCCCATCCTTTCTCAGGTTCGGCAATTTTGAGATCCTCGCCGCAAGAGGCGAAACCGCCCTGCTCCAGAGACTGGTCGATTACACCATTCGCACCGATTTCCCCCATCTCGGTCCCCCTTCCCCAGCCACCTATATCAGCTGGTTTGAAGAGATCTGCAGGACCACTGCCGCCATGATCGTCCACTGGATGCGGGTCGGTTTCGTCCATGGGGTGATGAATACCGACAATATGTCGATCCTCGGTCTGACCATCGATTACGGTCCGTACGGCTGGCTCGAAGGCTTCGACCCCGGCTGGACCCCCAACACCACCGATGCCGAACGCCACCGCTACAGCTTCAGCAACCAGCCGCATATCGGTCAATGGAACCTGCTGCAGCTGGCCAATGCCATCTATCCCCTGATAAACCAGGCGCAACCCCTGGAAGAAGCCCTCGCCGGCTACAACCG
>JBBRGP010000364.1:0-2192 GCA_038224105.1 Desulfobulbales bacterium
GTAGGTGGCAAGAAAAAGGAGGACGTAACTGGTGAGAAAGATGACCTTCGGATTGGTTGATATGTCTCGCAAAAGTGGCAATATTCTGTCATGATAGCTGCCGGCGGCGAAGAAGGCAAGATAGAGGGCGAGAAGGCCGGTCACCTGCTTCAGGAGGCCGAGCCAGAATCCGCGGCCGATGAGCAGCGCGAACAGGCCGATCACCACCAGATCATATATTGTCGTGCTGCTCATCGCGTTGACAGACCCCTTCGATTCCCTTGCCTCACCACCATTCCAAGCGGTATATCATCGCAAAATTAGCAGGAACTGTTGAAACTGCAAGCTTTTTCTCAAAGGAGACGGGGACGCGCAGCCATGGAGGGAGCACTCAGGGATCTTTTTCCGGCCGGCCTCAGACAGGCCGCGGCCGCCATTTTCGGGAACTCTCCGCCGGCGGCGATCCTCCTCAGACAGCCGGAGAGCGCAAGCGACAAGGACTTCCTTTTGAACACTCCCGTCATAACTGCCCTGCTCCACCCCAGCGAAATCGCAAGGTTTAATGAGTATCGCTACGCCAAACGGCGGGCCGAATATCTGACCGGCAGGATCTGCGCGAAAATGGCCCTGAAACTCTTCTGGACGGGGCGGGGATTCGGCCAATTGCCGGCGCTGGCTGCCGTTGAAATCATCAACGGCGCGACCGGCCGGCCGCTGGTTAATATTGCCGGCTGGACAAGCCGGCCGCCGCCATTAATTTCGATTTCCCACGGTGGCGAATACGGCGCCGCGATCGCGGCGGCAATGCCCTGCGGCATTGACATCCAGGAACATAAGGAAACCCTCCTCCGGGTCAGGGACAGGTATTGCACGACGGAGGAATTCCGACTGCTGCAGGAAAGTCTGGCGGACCGGGAACCGGTCGCCCTTCTCGCCCTGCTCTGGGCCGCCAAGGAGGCGGCGAAGAAGACCCTCAGCTTCTGGCGGATGCCGGGTTTTCTGGACCTGGAACTGGCATCGCCGGTGATGACTGCCGCCGATTGTCATCATATCAGCGTCGCCGTCAAAAGAGTCGAGAAGAACTTGCCCGTGCCCGAATCCGTCACGGTGCTTGCCACAGAGCTTCGGGGTTACAGCCTGGCCATTTGCCAGGCAATGGCGTCGTAGGGTGCGCTTTGTGCACCTTCAACCACAGGTGACCGAGTTAAGAGCTTAAGTTAATGACATTGATCAAGAAGGTGCGAAACGATGCCGGAACTGCCGGAAGTTGAAGTCATCTGCCGGGGTATCCGCCCCCACCTGGTGGGCCGGCGGATCACCGCCATCCATGAGAGCGGCAAAAAACTCCGGCAGCCGATCCCCATCGAGCAGCTGCACCTTGAGCTGGTCGGGCGGATGGTCACGGCGGTAACCCGCCGGGCGAAATATCTGGAGGTGCAAGTGGAAACCGGGGCGATGCTGCTCATCCATCTCGGCATGACCGGCAATCTCGGTTTCTTTGCCCCGGCCGCCGCCCCGGCCAAACACGACCATCTGCGCCTGGCCCTCGACAACCAAAGCGAGCTGCGCTTCAACGACAGCCGCCGCTTTGGCTCCATCCAGATCCTCTCGGCCGCGGAAACACCCGACCGGGAAGGTACCGTTTTCAAAAGCATCGGCCCGGAACCGTTCAGCGAGGCCTTTGCCGCCGCCTCTCTGTTCCGGCTGGCCAAGGGCCGGGAACTGCCGGTCAAGACCTTCATCATGACCAATCAGGTGGTCGCCGGCATCGGCAACATCTACGCCAACGAAAGTTTGTTCAGGGCAGGAATCGACCCCGCCAGGAAGGTCCGAACCCTGACAAAAAAGGAGTGGGGCCGGCTGATCCTGGAAATCCGCCTGGTCCTCGAAGAGGCCATCGCCTGCGGCGGCTCGACGATCAGCGACTTCATCAACGCCGGCCGGGAAAAGGGCTATTTTCAGGTAAATTTCCGGGTATACGGCCGGGAGGGCAAAGCCTGCCCGACCTGCGCCGCCACCATCGAAAAAATCAAACTGGGCGGCAGGGCCAGCTACTTCTGCCCGAAATGTCAAAATAGGTAGAGTAGGAAGCTGATTTACCGATCACAGTCTGGGCTTTTAATTGACGCCTCGCCGCACGCGGCTATTACGTGTCACCAAACCTGTTCTTCGTTCATCAACCTCCCCTCATCAAACCGTGCTTGCGCTATTAA
>JBBRGP010000365.1:0-2102 GCA_038224105.1 Desulfobulbales bacterium
CCCTGCTCCGTTTTTCCCGTTCGACTTCCAGATCGGCCCGCTCGGCCAGACCATTTTCCAGGAGTTTTCGCTGGTCCTTCCACTCCCTGGCGGCAAGGCTCTTTTCTCTCGCCTCTCGCTGCAGTTCCTTGAATCTTTTTATAGCCTTGTTGATTTTTGGATTTTGCCCAGTCGACTTGAACAGCTCCGCCGCCTCCTCGTCCAGTTCGAGAATGACCTGCCGGAGCGACGAGATTCCGGCGCCGGCGGCAAACAGGGCCTGGCCGACCGCGCCCTTCTGGGCAAGAATGTCTTCTCCACCCCGGACCAGGGAGTCGTGGTCGATACCGTAGAGGGACGCAAATATCTCCGGTTCGACCCCGTGGAGAAAGGAGGTCAGAACAGACGGCTCGAGGGGGTTGCCGTCCCCGTCGAGGACATCGCCCTGCCGTTTTTTTCGGCGTTGGAAGGAGAGTTTTTCGCCGCTGCTGTTAACCAGACAGCCACCGACCAGCAACTGGTCATAGTTATGAATGAAATTATCCGGTGTCTGCTGCGGGAACCCGTACAGCAGGGCTTTCAGGGCGCGTAGCGAACTGCTTTTGCCGGCCTCGTTGCGGCCGAAGACGAGGTGCAGGCCGGGCTCCTCCGAGGTGAAATCCAGGGTCCGGTTGGTGAAAGGGCCGAAGGCTATGAGGTCAAGTCGCGCAAGCCTCATGCGCCGGCACCATGATGAAGGAGTTTGGCGATCAGGAGTTCCTGCACCGCCGTGCGCAAGCAGGTGATTTTTTGAGGGGAGGTGTCGAGGAAGGGGTCCTCGCCGCCGTGCAGTTCCGGCGGTAATTTGCTTTTCAGGACCGCCAGTTCCGGTACCAGGCCAAAGAGGGTGTCGTCATCCAGCGCCAGCCTCGAGATCGACTGGAGCAGCCCGGCGATGGGCGTATCCTCGCCAAATATCTGATCAAGATCGACCGCCCGGCCGGTTTGAAACATCACCTTCTCCAGCCAGACATCGCCGAGCCCCACGGCAATGCCCCGGAACTCCTCGGTGAGCGTGGCGGTTTTTTCAAGGAGCAGGTTATGCACGGGGCATTTGCCGGCGAGGAGCAGCCGCACCGCCAGGACCCTGCCGTCCGCCAGTGCCCGCTCCCGGTCCAATCCCCGGCGCACCGCGGCATGAACGTTGTCGACGGTCTCGCAGCCTGAAAGATCGACCCGGCATACGCTCCAGCGCAGGACATCAAGGGTGCGCTCGGCAACCTCGGTGATCCGCCCGTCTTCGACCGTCACTAAAGTGACACCCTTAGCGCCTTCCTCCCGGATATGGCGGCCCTGGATATTGCCGGGAAAGACGATCCACGGTTCTTCGGCAACGATCTCCCGCCGGTGGACATGGCCGAGCGCCCAGTACTGGTAGCCTTTGGCCTGCAGGTCGGCGACGGTGCAGGGCGCGTAATCCTCATGCCCGGCACGGCCGGTCAGCGAGGTATGGAGCAGGCCGATATTGACCAGGCCTGCGACCTTTTGCGGGTAGCCGGCGGCGAGGTTGTCGGTCACCGCCCGGAGGGAATAGCTCTGGCCATGGATGACCAGTCCCAGTTCCTCGATCACTATCGACTCGGGTTTGCGGGTGGAGAAAACCCTGACGTTGTCCGGCCAGGGCATGGCCTTGGTGATCTGGCTGGCGGCGTCGTGGTTGCCGGAAACGATGAAGACCCTGATTCCGGCCCTGGCCAGGCGGCCCATCCGCCCGGCGAAGAACAGACCGGTATTGTAATCCTTCCAGTCGCCGTCATACAGATCACCGACAATAACGATGAAAGCGACCGCCTCGTCAATGGCCAGGTCGATCAGCGCATCGAAGGCCCGCCGCGTCGCCCCGCGAATCTCGGCAACCGGCGCATCGTCGTGGACCTCGAGGCCCCGAAGAGGGCTGTCGAGGTGGATATCGGCGGTGTGGATGAAGGTAAACATCTCGAGTTATTGGGGTAGAGTAGAGATGTGGCGCGGTAGTAATTTAACCAACAATCGCCCCGTTTCCACATCCCCCTCATCGAACCGGACAGGCGGATCTCCCGCATCCGGCTCTCGGACAAGATTTCACACTTTCGCCCACGGAAAGC
>JBBRGP010000366.1:0-2096 GCA_038224105.1 Desulfobulbales bacterium
GTCTCGATGCCGCGGTGCGGGTGCCAGGGAAAGCCCGGCAGATATTCGTCGGGAATGCTGGTATGGAAATCGTCCAGCATGAGAAACGGGTCGAACTGGGGCACCTGGGAGTAGCCGAAGGCCCGTTTGAGATGGACGCCGGCACCCTCGATGGTCGGACAGCTCTTGAAAATCTTGGCGATACGACGAATGGCCATAGGGATTCCTCCATGATCAGATGGTTGTGAACGTTGGACTCGCTAAATTGACCCGGTTCCACGATTTTTTCTCATCGAGCCGCTTCGCTCAGGGTAACATTTACGACTAACCTCTCCTGCTCCCGGAGGATGACCAGATCGATGGAATCGCCGACGCCATGATCGGAGAGGGTGCGATGGAGGTCGTCGACGGTCTCGGTCTTACTTCCGTCAATGGCGACGATCATATCGCTCGAGGAGGATGCCGGCCCTGGCCAGTTCCTCGTGGTATCCTGCCGTTTCGGCAAGCAAGGTTTCTTCCGGCATAACGCCCGCTTCAGAGTCTTTGGTGGCCTTAACGATAATCATGAATCGCATGGTGTGACTCCTTTTCTTTGAGTTGCGAGCAGGGCAATCCCTGCTCTCTGGATAATAGTCGGATACCGGCCGCCATTATCGACATCCCGCCTGATTTTTTTAAAAGGCCCGGCCGGCCAGGATGGAGCATCCACTCCCGACAAAGAATGATTCGCTGGCATTCCCTCCCCCGTCGATGATGTTTATGGTGATCTGATGGAAAAGGCAAGCGCCGGACCATCGACACCGGAGACCGACGAAGGTTCGGCCCTGGTTCAACAGGCGCCGGCCTCGCACCGCTTCGGTTCCTATACCCTGCAGGCGGCGATTGCCGCGGTCCATGCCAAGGCAGCCGGTGTCGCCTTGGCGGACTGGCCAAGAATCGTCGCTCTCTTCGACCATATATGTCTTGGCTTAATAGAGGATGGCAAGTGGGAGGTGAACAGCATGAGGACGAATGCTGGCCGTGACTTGACGAAGGTGCCGGTCCACCTGCAGGGGCTACTCCACCACTTTTTCGACCTGCGCGACGGCACCCACGGCGATGGGGCGGTCAGCCGGGCCGACAAGGAGGCGCTCTTTTTCGCCGCCGTTGCCTACCTCGCCCCCTATGCCCGGCAGGCGCTGAGCGAGATCAACGAGGCCCTGCTGCTGGCAGACGGCACGGTCGCGGCGAGCGGCGTCACCCGGTCTCCTGCCGGGGACCTCAGCGGTGTCTGGACCTTGAACTGGCCTGAGCAGCAACAGGCGGGCCTCCCGCCCATTTCCCTCGAGGCGATCTTCGGCCACAGTTTCCACCACCCCCACCTGCGCGGAGCGACAGTGGGGGTCTGGCCTCTCAACGTCTTCAGCGATGCCGATGGCGCGGCTGAACTGCCCACCCTGCGGGCAATTGCTGCCGCTGAGCTGCATAACCTGGTCTTTCGGGGCGGCTTTCGCATCGTCCCGGCGATCAGCCGCGGCTGAGGCCACCGAGAGGCACTTCCGCCCGGCAATTGCCGGGGGTTGCCCTCACCCTTCCTTCAGGGCCATCCGGGCGGCAATGACCAGCGGGTCCCAGACCCCGGCAAAGGGCGGGGCATAGCTCAAGTCGAGATAGAGCAGATCAGCAAGAGAAAAACCGGCATGGAGAGCGGTTGCCGCCGTATCGATCCGTTTGGCCGAGCCCCGGCCGCCGACGATCTGGACCCCGAGCAGCCGCGCCGAACCTTTCTCCGCCAGCACCTTTACCGTGATCGGTGCCGATCCCGGGTAATAGCGGGGCAGGGTATGGCCTTCGATCAGGCCGGTTGAGTAATGCAGGCCCAGGACTTTGATCTCCCTCTCGCTCAGACCGGTCCTCGCGCATTCCCAATCCATGAATTTGCTGATCGCCGTGCCGACGATGCCGGGGAAGGTGGCATACTGGCCGCCCAGGTTGAGACCGGCGACCCGGCCCTGCTTGTTGGCGATCGTCCCCAGCGCCGCATAGACCGGCCGGCGGCTGACCAGATGAAAGGACTGGGCGCAATCCCCCGCCGCCCAGATATTGGCGGTTTCGGTCTGCTGCAGGTCGTTGACCCT
>JBBRGP010000367.1:0-2040 GCA_038224105.1 Desulfobulbales bacterium
GGCCAGATCGAGTTTGACCTTCACCTGGTCGGGGCGCACCGACTTGATCAGCGAGCCCGAGCCGCTGAGCTGCAGTTTGACGCTGCTGGTGGATGACGCAAAGAGTTCCATCCCCGGGTCCCGGTTCATGAATTCCACCGGCACCTCCATGGTCATCAGGGTCTCAAGGCCGCGAGTAAAACTGAACCAGATGCCGGTAATTATCGAGAGACAGAGCAGGCCGGCGATGCCGAGCTCCGCCAGCTGGCGTCGTGCCCCGTTGCTTGCACTGGCCGTGCCGGCGTGTCGGCGCAGGACGTTCTCCAGTTCAGAACGATTCTCGATGTTGATTATCTCTTGATCCTTGAACACCGTAACCTGGCCGCGCTCTTCGGAAACCACGATGACCAGGGCATCGGTCTGCTCGGCCAGACCGGCGGCGGCACGATGGCGAGTGCCGAAACAGGCCGGGAAAGCGGTGCTTTTTGACAGGGGAAGAATGGCCGCGACCTCAACGATCCGATCGCCCTGGATGACGGTGGCCCCGTCATGCACCGGCGTCCCGTTCCAGAAGATAGTCAAGAGCATTTCCCGGGACAGCTTGCCCTGCCAGGGGACACTGCCATGGACCACCGCCTCGATCTCCTTTTTCATCGGCAGCACCAGCAGGGCGCCGAGTTTATGGTGGGCGAGTTCGTAGACGCTGTCGACGATGATTTCAAGGGGGGTATGGATCTGTTGCTGCGGGATGCCCCAGAAAAAGGACTTCAGGCTGCGGGTCTGCAGAACCCCGGCAATTTCATTGCGGAAGACGATAATTATGATCAGCGCGGCGACGGCAATGATCCCCTGCATGGCCCAGCTGGTAACGATCAGGCCCATGGCCAGCGCCAGCCGCTCCACCATCCAGAGGATGGCGATGGCGATAACCATCCGGATCACATTGGTGCCCCTGAACAGGACGTAAAGCCTGAACAGAATATAACTGTTGAGGACGATGTCGATACAGTCCTGCCAGCGCAGGCCAATGAAGGAAGGGAAGAGAGAATCCATTGGCTCAATCCGTTATACTGAATCTTAGGCTCTCTATGAGCTTGCCGTTTTCATCGGTGACCTCAACCCGCCATGGCCCTTTGTCGGCGTCCCTCAACTGCATGCTGGAAAAAGACGACCAGCGGGGCGGGTTGATGGTCAGCTGTTTGTCCGAAATCAGGCTGTCCTTGCGATACCATTTATGATGGATGATGGATTTTTCCGGCACCGGGTCGAATTCTGTAAAGCAGGATATCCGTCCTAAATCTATGGAAAAAACAATCGCGGGATTGACCGGGACAAATTTCTCGATGCCCTCGCTCATCACCGCCCGGACCAGCCTCGGACCTTCGGCGACGAAGGGCGCCTCCTCGCTCGCAACCGGATACGGCCAGGCGAAGACGGCAACGAGCAGCAGCAGAAATCGCCCATATGTTTGGCGAGTAGTTTTCATACAGTTGACAGCAGGATTGTCGAAGGAGTCAATCAAGGTTTCAGCACCCGCCGTCCATCTCTGTTATCCACGTTCCTGCCTCCATGCTTAGCCCCGCCGCCCGCTTCCGGACCCTGGGGCTAAGCCCCATTCTCCCGGCTACCGGGAGAACAGTTTAACATATTCCCCAAACCCTTCCTTCTCCAGATCCACCACCGGAATAAAACGTAACGATGCGGAATTGAGGCAATATCTGAGGCCGGTCGGGGCCGGCCCGTCGTCAAAGACATGGCCGAGATGGGAATCGCCCTTGCTGCTCCTTACCTCGGTGCGCACCGTGAAGAACTGCCGGTCCTCCTTCTCGACAATATTCTCCTTCACCAGCGGCCGGGTAAAACTCGGCCAGCCGGTACCGGAATCGAATTTGTCGAGCGAACTGAAAAGCGGCTCGGCTGAGACGATATCAACATAGATTCCCTCCTTTTTGTTATCCCAGTAAAGGTTTTTGAAGGGCGGCTCGGTACCGTTTTCCTGGGTCACCTGGTATTGCAGGGGGGTGAGGCGTTTTTTCAGATCTTCCTTGCCGAGATGTTTTT
>JBBRGP010000368.1:0-1960 GCA_038224105.1 Desulfobulbales bacterium
CGGCTTGAAAAATCCGGTATCCAGGGCGAATGCGGACCAAAACTCAACAAACCGCAGGATCCGTCCTACTGGCTGAACCTGCCGGGCGCTCCCAAGCCGAAGCTGGCCAACGAGAAGCCGAAGGGCGAGACCATCGACTATGACGAGCTCGTCAAAAGTTGGGCCGCCGCGAAGAAATAAGGCTGAGTTGAGCAGCTTGCCTGCTCGTACGAAACTTATGCCCTTGCGGTATAAGTCGTGAATAACCAGCGCCCCCTGCATTTTATACGCGGGGGGCGTCGGGTGTATTGCAAAAGGAGAATCACGCATGGCGTCGCATATATTGGCAATCGATCAGGGAACCACCTCCAGCAGGGCAATTGTTTTCAACGGCAGGCTCGAGATAGTCGGCGTCGCCCAGCAGGAGTTCCAGCAGTTCTTCCCGCAATCGGGCTGGGTGGAGCACGATCCCGAGGAGCTCTGGAGTTCAACCCTTGCCACCTGCCGACTGGCCATCAATACAGCCGGCCTCGCCGCCGCCGATATTACCGCCATCGGCATCACCAACCAGCGGGAAACCACGACCGTCTGGGATAAGGAGACCGGCCGGCCGATCCATAAAGCGATCGTCTGGCAGGACCGCAGGACCTCCGACCTGTGCGCCAGCCTGCACCAGGCCGGCCATGATCCGATGGTCGCCTCCAAGACCGGGCTGCTCCTCGATTCCTATTTTTCCGGAACCAAGATCAAGTGGCTGCTCGACCACGTCCCGGGCGCCCGGGACATGGCGCTGGCCGGCAAACTCCTGTTCGGCACGGTCGACACCTTTTTGCTCTGGCGCCTCACCGGCGGCAAGGTGCACGCCACCGATGCGACCAATGCCTCCCGCACCATGCTCTTCAACATCCACGATAACTGCTGGGACCAGCAGCTGCTCGAGCTGCTGGAGATTCCAGCCTCGCTGCTGCCCGAGGTGCGGGATTCGTCCGCCGATTTCGGCACCGCCGACCCGGCTCTTTTCGGTGCGGCCATTCCGATCGGCGGAATCGCCGGGGATCAGCAGGCGGCCCTGGTCGGCCAGGCCTGTTTTCAGCCGGGGATGGTCAAATCCACCTACGGCACCGGCTGCTTCATCGTTCTCAACACCGGCGAGCAGGCGGTCCATTCAAAAAACCGGCTGCTGACCACCATCGGCTACCGGCTGGCCGGTAAAACCACCTACGCCCTGGAAGGCTCGATCTTTGTCGCCGGCGCGGCGGTGCAGTGGATGCGCGACGCCATGGGCCTGATCGAGGCGGCCGCCGACACTGGCAGGCTCGCCCGCCAGGCCGATATCAATCAGGATGTCTATCTCGTTCCGGCCTTCACCGGCCTCGGCGCGCCCCACTGGGATGCCGAAGCCCGCGGCGCCATCTTCGGGCTGACCCGGGCCACCGGCCCCGCCGAACTGTCGAAAGCTGCCCTGGAATCGGTGTGCTATCAGACCCGCGACCTCCTCGAAGCAATGCGCGGCGACTGGAACAATATGGGCGAGACGGTGCTGCGCGTCGACGGCGGCATGGTCGCCTCCAACTTCACCATGCAGTTTCTCGCCGATATCCTCAACGCCCCCGTCGATCGGCCGATGGTCCTCGAGACCACTGCCGTCGGTGCCGCCTATCTGGCCGGCCTCCATCTAGGCCTCTTTCCACCGCCGCATCAGTTCGCCGATACCTGGAAACGTGACAAACGCTTCACCCCGTCTCTCGCCGACGACATTCGCGTCCGCAAATATAACGGCTGGAAGGATGCGGTCAGGCGTACCCTCAGCCGATCGTAACTGACGACAAGGCAGGGACAGAGTTATGCAGCCGCTCAGGACAATGGCGCCGGACACCTTCAGGGAAATCCGCTATATTCTCACCGACATTGACGATACCCTGACCCTTGCCGGCAAGCTGCCGGCTATCAGGTTGTTCCGGTCACCGGCCGGCCGGCCGGC
>JBBRGP010000369.1:0-1950 GCA_038224105.1 Desulfobulbales bacterium
ACCAGAGGATAGCGGCTGCCCGTCTCTCCACCCTTTACCGCCTAAAAGACGGGACCGGTCGCATCATGGTTACCTCCATCGAGGCCCTGCTGCGACGGGTAATGCCCGAAAGCTTACTTACCCGGGTTGCCGAGTATCTCATGGCCGGAGAGGATTGCGACCGCGACGATCTCCTCAAAAAACTCGAGTATTTAGGGTATGAAAAGGTTGCCCTGGTGCAGTCGGTCGGCGACTTTTCGGTCCGCGGCGGGATAATCGATATTTTTCCACCACCGTTTGCTTTGGCTGCCGGCATCGTCCATGATGGCCCCATCCGTCTTGACTTTCTCGGCGATACCATCGAATCGCTCCGTTCTTTCGATCCCATCAGCCAGCGCTCCACCGGAGAAATCGCCGAGGTGACTCTGTTGCCGGTGACCGATATCCTCCTCGATCCCGGCTCTCCGGGCACCTTGAAAAGGGCGGCAGGACTGTTCCATGAATACAGTACCGATTTTGACTGGGACAGCGAGGAGACCGCCCGGATTGCCGAACGCATCGCCACCGGTCAGCGGTTCGCCGGGATGGAGTTCTTCCTCCCCCTGTTTTACCATGGCCATGGCCGGCCAAGCTCGGCGGTGCTCGATTTTGTGCCGAAGGATGGTGTTTTACTGGTCATTGACCCGGAAGGTGTCCAGCAGAGCATGAACCTTACCCTCGAACGGATCTACAAAAATTATCAGACGGCAAGGGAAAAATCCACCCCGGCCCTGCCGCCCGTCGAGCTGTTTGTCGAGGCGGAAGAAATGATGGAACAGCTCGGCGGTTTCCGGCAGCTGCTGGTCACCGATTTTACCCGGCCGGATGACCGGGTTATAACCCTGGCCGCCGGCAATCATCAGCTGCTAAAGCAGGAAATCTCCCTGAAACGGGCAAAATTCGGAGTCCTTGCCCCGCTCATCGAGCAGATTTTTCAGTGGCAAAAAGAGGGTGACCGGGTCATCGTCTGCTGCCGTTCAGCAAGACACACCAAAAATCTTGCTGAGTTGTTAAGTAAACATTCCCACCAGGTCGTAATTTTGGTGCCGCCGCTTGATCTGGAAAGCCTGAGCGCAAGCGGTGAAAAGCAGGACCTCCATCTCGTCGATCACCCCTTGTCCGAGGGTTTTTCCCTGCCCGACCTGGGCCTCCACATCCTTTCCGAAAGCGAGCTGTTCGGCGAAATGCGGCTCGGCGGCAAAAAACAGCAGAAGCAGAAGGAAGATCCCCTGCGCTTCACCGAACTCCACTTCGGCGACATCGTCGTCCATCGCGACCACGGTCTGGGTATTTACCGAGGCATTGAAACCGTAGTTTTTCAGGCGGTGATCAGTGATTTCGTCTGCATCGAGTACCGCGACGGTGACAAGTTGTTCCTGCCGGTCGACCGCCTGAATCTGCTCACCCGCTATCAGGGCCTCGCCGACCGGGAACCGAGAATAGATAAACTCGGCACCCAGAACTGGAAAACCACCAAGGCTAAAGTCAAGGAAGAGGTATGGAAGGTGGCCCAGGAGTTACTGGAAATCTACGCCAAACGGGAATTGCGCGAAGGAAATCAGTTTTCCCCAGCCGGCCGCCTCTTCAACGAACTCGAAGAATCCTTCCCCTTTGATGAAACGCCCGGCCAACAACAGTCGATCAACGATGTCATCTCCGACCTCACCAGCGACCGGCCCATGGACAGGCTGGTCTGCGGCGATGTCGGATACGGGAAAACCGAGGTCGCCGTGCGTGCCGCCTTCAAGGTTGTCGAAGACGGTTATCAGGTGGCGATCCTGGTTCCGACCACCGTTCTTGCCGAACAACATGCCAAGACCTTCGCCGAACGGCTGCAGGGCTTTCCGGTGAATATTGCCTGCCTCAACCGCTTCCGCAGCACCGCCGAACAACGAAACATTCTGAAAGAGCTGATCAGAGGCGGCGTCGACA
>JBBRGP010000370.1:0-1894 GCA_038224105.1 Desulfobulbales bacterium
GATCTCGTCAATTGACTTGATAGAGATCATCGCCTGGAAAGAGTGATATCCTGCCGCCAGCCGATCCAGCTCCGCCAGGAAATCCACTTCCCCGGCGAACCCCAAGCCGGCAAAGCCCACCAATTCCCTGTTGCCGCCGTCATTTCTGTAGAGGGCGGGCAAGCCACAGGCCAGCGCCTCGAGAAGGGCGTTGGAACAGGGTTCGTGCTGACTTGCGGTAATATAGATGTCGTGGTCTCTCAGAAGCTGTGCCAGTGCTTTGGAGTCCTGCGGTTCAATATGTTGAATGTTTTGAAATTGCTGCTGAACGCGACCGACGAAGGTATAGTCGAAGCGGCTGAAATCGAGATTGTCATCCAGCCATTTATAAAAAGGGCCGCCCTTTCTCGGGTTGTCCGACCAGGCGGTTGAGATCAGCCGCAATTTTCCCCGCCCCTCGAAACGCCGCCTGCCACCGGCTTGAAAGACATTGCCGTCGACGGCGTTATGAATGACCGTCGGCGAAATCGCCTGAAACCCGAGATCGGCGCTTTTGAAGAAACTGTAGGCCGACTGAAAAACCGTCGCCGAGGCAAAGCGTTTATTCAGATCGAAAATTTTCTGGTCTTCATCGCTCCCCTGCCCCCGATAGAGGGTAACCGGTCCGTCGATGCGATGAATCATTTTGATCGGCCGGTTTTCCGATTGCGCCTGAAAATGCTTGGCATCAAACCAGGCGGAATTGCAGATATGAACATCAACCGCGGGGCTGAATTTATTGACCACCACCCCGGCGCCCTGACGTTCAAACGCTCCCTTCAGGGCCAGCATGAACTGATTGCCGCCGCCGTAAGGCGGTTTATGGTACTCGTGCCACAGACCGATGGTCACCCCCTCTTTTTTTCTTTTCTTCAGCATCGCCGAAAAAAAGTTCACCGCCTTTCTGGTCAGCGGCTCCAATATCGGCATCCCGGCTTTTTGTTCTCGCCGCCAATGCATGGCGCCTTTTTCAAAGCGTCGAACTTCCTCGATATTTTCATATAAATTCCTGAACCGGGCGATGTTGGCAACCGGGGTATGATTCTCCATCACCCACTGATAATGGGCCGCCAGCTGCGCTTCGTTCCGGCCATGGACGATCATCTCTTTAATCTTTTCCACCCCTGCGTCGAAATCGGCAAGGAGGCAGTCCGCCTGCAGGATATCGGGGGCCATGCCCACCGGGGTGCAGAGAATCGGCGTTTTGGTCGCCGACGCCTCGAGTACCGACCGCGGCCCCCCTTCCCAGCGGCTCGTCACCAGGTGAAGATCAGAGATATGGTAGAGGATATTGATCTGGGTCGGGGTGAGGATGTTGATCTTGTTGTCGTCTTCCGCTATCTCCCTGCCGATATAGGTGTACGGGATATGACGAAGCCGCAGCTGGCTACGAAGCCAGTGTCTTCTGGGGCCGGCCAGGAGCAGGTGCACCGGGTAACCTTGGGTTTTCAGTCTGGTGACTATCTCCAGAAAAAGCTCCACTCCTTTCTGTTCCTTCGGTCGCTGCAGGTTACCACCGCTCGAATCCCGCATGAAATTGCTTATCAAAAAGACTCCTTCGGGAATATTGTAGCTCCTTCGCAACGCGGCAATAGAGGCGGCGGGAAAGGGCTCGGTGAAGATCGAGGTATCGACGGAGTAAGGGATGTACGCGGCCCGGAATCCCAAACGTTTGATTTCCTGCTCGGCAATACGGGAAATGGCAATCCACAGCCCCAAGGTTTCACCGGCGGCGACCATGCACGGATCTTCGTAGGTTCGCATCAGGTCGTTGCAGATATGACAGACGATGCGTTTGCCATCGAGCAGCGCCGGATCCATATGGAGCAGCGGGTATTCCCAAACCGAATGGATGACTTCCGCCTCGGCAAGGGAG
>JBBRGP010000371.1:0-1705 GCA_038224105.1 Desulfobulbales bacterium
TGATCGGCAATCTGGCGGCCCTCCGGCAAAACCGCGTCCGCCGGATGCTCGCCTACTCCTCCATCGCCCAGATGGGCTATGTCGTCGTGGCGCTTCTCAGTCACCGGGGCAGCGGCTATCAGGCCGCCGCCTTCTACGCCATTGCCTACGGGATCATGAGCCTTGCCGCTTTCGGGGCGATCGGCCTCCTTGAACGTAACGGCTGCGGGCCAGACCTCGACGATTACCGAGGACGAGGCTTTACCCATCCGCTTGCCGCCGGCACCCTGACCATCGCTCTCTTTTCCCTGGCCGGCATCCCGCCCGCCATCGGTTTTACCGGCAAATTTTTAATCTTCACCGCCGCCCTCCGGGCCGGGGAAATCGCCCTGGCGGTGATCGGCATCCTCACCGCCGCCATATCGGTCTATTACTACCTGCGGGTGGTAGCCGCCCTCTACCTGCAACCAGCCGACCAGGAGGAGCGGGAAAGCAGCAGCGCCCTTGAAACGATCGTCTTGGGTCTATCCTCGACCCTGATCCTCCTGCTGGGTCTTTTCCCTGCCCGGTTGCTGGATTTCCTGAAGACACAGCTGCCATAGCAGCAGGCTGACCGCAGGCGTGTCGGCGAAGTTGCATGAATCAATGGTCAATGAGGCGACGAAGATTTCCAGCCTTCATGATCGAGCCTGCCATCTCTTCAGGCAATGGCTGAACATGTTGAAAATGAAGTCGAAATGTGTGGACAACTGACCGGATTGAAAATAGCAAGACCTGCGGCTTTATAACCAGATAACTCAGCTTAAGGGGGACGAAGAATGTTCGGAAAAAACATGAGGAGATTCTCTATTGTAACCTTTGCCATGGGGCTTTTAGTCGCCGGCCTCGCCCTGGCGAACCCCAGCGGTGAGCCAGGCATGTCGCCGGACGAGGCCCTGGAAAAATTGCTGGCCGGCAACAAAAATTATATGGCAAACACCCTCACCAATGCCTCGTTATGCAACCCCGTGACCCGAAAATCGCTGGGCAAATCCCAGAAGCCGTTTGCTATAATCCTCGGCTGTTCCGATTCCCGCGTCCCGCCGGAAATTATTTTCGACAGGGGTTTGGGAGAGGTTTTTGTTATCCGGGTAGCCGGCAATATTCCTGATCCGATCGTTCTCGGAAGTATCGAGTATGCCGTCGAACATCTGGGATCGACCTTGATCATGGTGTTGGGACATGAAAGTTGCGGCGCCGTCACCGCCACCGTCGAGGCAAACGGCAAAACGAGCGGCAGCACCAATATCGATGCCATCGTCAAGGAAATTGAACCGAGTGTTCATCTGGCCGTCAAAGAGTGTCCGGCCTGCAAAGATGAGAAAGACTGCGCCGCAGCCAAGAAAAGTGAGCTGGTCAATTGCGTCATCGATACCAATGCCAAACTGGTGGCTGCCAACCTGACGAAAAAGTCCGAGATCCTCAAGCATCTCGCCGGGGAAAAAAAGATTAAAATCGTCGCCGCCAAGTATGATCTCGATGACGGGAAAGTTACTCTTTTTCAATAGGGTTACGGCAAAATTTGACAATCTCTGAGGGAGCGAGACATGGCCAACGGCAGCGTAGACCTTTTCATTTTCGGTGCCACCGGCGACCTCGCCGCCAAAAAGATCCTGCCCGCCCTGCAGCAGTGGTACGGCGCCGCACCGCCTTTTACCCGACTCTGGTGTCTCGGCCGCCGCCCACT
>JBBRGP010000372.1:0-1624 GCA_038224105.1 Desulfobulbales bacterium
AGGCGATTGGCTATGCGGGGGGTGCCGCGGGAACGCCTGCCCAACTCCAGGGCACCGGTTCGATCAATGGTCATCCCGAGAATCCTCGCCGAGCGCTGGACAATGGTCACCAGTTCCTCGGGGCTATAAAAATCCAGCCGCAGTACCACGCCAAAGCGGTCCCGGAGGGGTGGCGTCAAAAGACCGGTGCGGGTGGTTGCGCCAACCAGGGTGAATTTCGGCAGATCCATCTTCACCGACCGGGCCCCCGGGCCCTGGCCGATGATCAGATCGAGCTGAAAATCCTCCATGGCCGGGTAGAGAACCTCTTCCACCACATGGTTGAGGCGGTGAATTTCATCGATAAAGAGGACATCGCCTTCCTGCAGGCTGGTGAGAATAGCCGCCAGGTCGCCCTGCTTTTCAATGACCGGCCCGGAGGTAACCTTTATTCCCGCGCCCATCTCGTTGGCAATAATATAGCACAATGTGGTCTTGCCAAGCCCAGGAAATCCATGGAAAAGCACATGGTCAAGTGGTTCGCGGCGGGCCAGGGCGGCCTTGATGAAGATCCCGAGACTCTGGCGCACCTGCTCCTGGCCGATGTATTCGGTAAGCCGCTGCGGCCGCAGGGCATGGTCGGTGGCCGGCTCGCGGACCTGCAGTTCAGGATTGACCAGACGGCTGGCGGCGGTGATGTCTTCTTCGATGTTCATGCCAGTGTTCGCAATGCCTCCCGGATGAGAATTTCGACCTTGAGCTGGGCAAACGCCTCCTCGCCCTGCAGTTTCCTGACCGTTTCGAGGGCCTTTCTGGCGACGTTATCCAGATAGCCGAGGTTGGTCAGGGCCGACAGGGCGTCGGCGACGACCGGATTGGCGACCGCAAGCTTATCCTGGGCACCCGATGGTAAAGATACAGTACCGGATATGAGGTGGGCAACCTTCTCCTTCAGATCAACGCAAATCCGTTCGGCGGTCTTTTTGCCAACGCCGGGCAGAGTGGTGAGCCTTTTGATATCACCGTCGACAATCGCCTGGCAGATATCGCTCACCCGCATCCCCGACAGCATTGAGAGCGCCAGTTTCGGGCCGATTCCGGTGACGGTTCGGAGGATGAGAAACAGCTCCTTCTCCTGTTCTTCAAGAAAGCCGAACAAGGTGATGGCGTCTTCCCGAACATTAGTATGGATATGGAGAAAGACCTCCCGGCCTTTATCCGGCAGCCGGGCCAGGCTGTCGGTCGAGACGAACACCTCGTAGCCGACGCCGCCGACGTCGACTACGGCTCGATCTCCACTTTTTATGAGAATCCTGCCGGACAAGGTGGCAATCATGGTATTCTAGACCTGTAACTGATTAGCGTGACAAATGGCCACGGCCAGGGCGTCGGCGGCATCGGCGCTCGGCCTGCCGGTACATCAGCGCGATCAGGCCGGGCTTGTCACCCGCTTCGACCGCATCCAGAATCGAGGCCTGCGCGGCGCGCCAGCCGTCCACCGTCCAGCCACTGGGCAGGTAGTAGATCCGGCTGTCGCCGATGTGGCCGAAATACATCCAGCCCGGTGTGAACCAGCACAGGCTGAGCGTGGCGCCCATGCCGCTGCATTCCTCGTAGCTGTTGCCGAGGTAAAGCAGCGCGCGGT
>JBBRGP010000373.1:0-1615 GCA_038224105.1 Desulfobulbales bacterium
GGCATAAAACTGATGGTCAAGCAGTTGATCATCCCCGGCGGCGCCGACAAAGTCCTGTTCATCGCCGCCCCGGTACTGGCAATGTTCCCGGCCATCATGAGTTTTGTGACCATCCCGTTCAGCGATACCATTGTTGCCAAAAATATGAATGTTGGCATCCTGATGATCTTTGCCTTCGCCTCGATGGGGAGCATGTCCCTGCTCTTTGCCGGCTGGAGTTCGCGCAACAAATATTCGATGATGTCCTCGGTCAGGGCCGTGTCCCAGGCGGTCGCGTATGAGATTCCCATGCTCATCACCACCATTACCGTGGTCATGATCGCCGGTTCGACCGACCTGATGGCGATCGTCAGGCAGCAGAGTCCTTCAATCCTCCACTGGAATATCTTCCCGTTGCTCGGCAACTCTCACAATATCCTCATGCCCTTCTCCTTTCTGATTTTTTTCATCTGCACCCTCGCCGAAACCAACCGGGCGCCATTTGATCTCGGTGAGGCGGAGAGCGAACTGGTCGCCGGGTTCCATACCGAATACGGCAGCATGGGATTCGGGCTGTTCTTTATGGGGGAATACGCCAATATCGTCATCGGCTCCTGCATGACCACCATTCTTTTTTTGGGAGGCTGGAGCTGCCCCTTCGGCCTGTTCCCCGGGGTCTGGTGGTTTATCCTGAAACTCTATCTGCTCATCGCCACCTTTATCTGGATACGCTGGACCTTTCCGCGTACCACCATTTACGGACTTTTGAATCTCAGTTGGAAGATCCTTATTCCCCTCTCCCTGTTCAACCTGCTGTTCACGGCGGGACTTATAAAGGTGTTCTGAGATGGTTGCATACTTTACCGAAATTTACACCGGCCTGATCAGCCTGTTCATCGGCATGGGGATCACTTTCAAGGAGTTCTTCAAACCCACCGTCACCGTTGCCTATCCATACGAGACGCTCACCATGTGCGCCAAGTATCGCGGCCATATCGAACTGGTCGAAGACGAAGAAGGCAAGCCCCAATGCGTCGTCTGCGGCCTTTGCGAAAAGGCCTGCCCGTCAGGGTGCATTTCCCTGGCGGGAGAAAAACCGGAGGGCGGCAAAAAGAAGGTGCTGACCAAGTATCAGCTCGATTTCACCACCTGCTCGCTGTGCGGCTCCTGTGTCGAATCCTGCAATTTTGGCGCCATTGATTTTTCCAAGGAATACAATCTGGCCAGCACCAGAAAAGAAGATTTTTACTTTGATCTTCTGAAACGTCTGGAGGAGAGAAACAAATGAACCCGGCTTCGGTTGCTACCCCCGCCTTTTTCAGTGTCGACGGACTGGTCGGGGTAGTTTTTCTCATAATGGCGGCGGTCACCCTGATCGGCGGTCTGATCGCCTGTAACTCGGAACGATTGGTGCGCTCGGTATCCGGCCTGATTGTCTGCTTTATCGGGGTAGCGGGAATATTCTTTTTCCTCAACTCCCCTTTCGTGGCGATGATGCAGATCCTCATCTACGTCGGGGCGGTGGCGGTTACCATTTCCTTTGCGATCATGCTGGCGGCACCGGAGGAAAATAAAAAGATCGGCCCGGCCAATATTCTCACCGGACCTCTCGGCTTCGCCACTGCCGCCCTGCTCA
>JBBRGP010000374.1:0-1558 GCA_038224105.1 Desulfobulbales bacterium
GGGCGTGGAAGGCGGCGGCGGTGACTACGGTCGGCAGGACGAAAGGCACCGTCATCAGGGCCTGACAGAGGTTTTTGCCGAAAAACCGGTAGCGGGCAAAGACATAGGCGCCGGGCAGGGCGACGAGCAGGGTGAGGACGGTGGATAAGGCGGCCTGCCAGGTGGTGAACCAGAGAATCCGCGCATAGACCGGCGAACCGACCAGATTGGCGAGTCGTTCCGGATTCCAGGTGCCGTCCGGGACCAGGCTCTGCAGGGCGATGCGCAACAGCGGATAAAAATAAAAAAGGGCAAGAAAGAGCAGCGGCAAAGAGAACGGCAGCCAGCGAACCAGTGGCCAGGTCCGGTGCGCCGGCCGTCCTCCCGTCTGCCGGGACGTGCGGGTCATCGTTCAGCGGAGGACCGCATTTGTCCAGGCCTCCAGCCATGTGTCGCGGTTGGCGTCGATGGCCGCCGGGCTGACCTCGACCGGTTTGGCCGGGACAACCGCGTGTTTGACGAAGACCTCCGGCAAGCTGGCCCCGGAATTGGCCGGAAAGACGAACATCTGCAGCGGGATGTCCTCCTGGAAACCTTTGCTTAGCAGGAAATCGACGAGTTTTCTGGCGAGTTCCGGTTCCTTGGTGCCCTTCAGAATGCCGACAAACTCGATCTGGCGAAAGGCGGTGTCGTCAGCTGTCACCGCCGCGGTCGGGGCTTCGCTTAGCGGGGTCTTGGCGTAGTGGACCACCGCCGCGGGACTGGAGGCATAGCTGACGACAATCGGCCGGTCGCCCTTTGATGCCGCGGTGAAATGGCCGTAGTAAGCATCTTTCCAGCCGTTGGCGACCAGCACCTTGTTGCTCCGCAGCTGTTGCCAGAAGTCGAGGTAGCCATCGACGCCGAAGCGGCCGATGGTGGCGAGCAGAAACGCCAGCCCCGGCGAGGAGGTGGCCGGATTTTCAACGACGGTCAGCCCCCGGTATTCGGGTTTGATCAGGTCGGCGAGGTCGGTCGGCGGCAGCAGGCTGTTTTTCCTGAACCACTCCCTGTCGTAGTTGAGGCAGACGTCGCCAAAGTCGACCGGCAGCAGGCGGTTCTCCTTATCGAGGCGCAGCTGGTCGGGGATCTCGGCCAGCATCGGCGAGGCGTAGGGACTGAAGATATCGGCGGCGATGGCCCGGGAGAGATAGGTGTTGTCGACCCCGAAGAAGACATCGGCCAGGGGATTGCCCTTGGCAAGAATGGCCTGGACCAGGGCGGCTCCGGCATCACCCGCCTTCAGGAACCGGACTTTGACGCCGTTATCCCGTTCAAAGGCGGCGATCAGTTCCTTGCTGACATTGAAGCTGTCGTGGCTCATCAGGGTGAGGGTTTTCTCCGCCCGGGCAGTTGAGATGACGGTCAACAGCAGGCAGAGACCAGCGGCTAAAGGCAGAAGGCTTTTCATGGGCATACACACCTCGTCAAGATTTGCAGGAAGGGGGAGGTCAGGCCCTTGGCCCTCTCCATCCGGTTGTGCCGGGCTCCCCCATTCCGGCAGAATGATAGGGTATCCTGCCGATCTTTGCAACAGGGG